>CAIOIN010000093.1 GCA_903858385.1 uncultured Microcaldota archaeon
AGCTATTTTAACACACTTCATTCCAAGGGATGAATCAATCGCAATTTTGTAGCTACCATTCTCGAAAGATACCATCCATTCGTGAAAGTATGACGCAACCTCGCCGCGGACATGTAGATTGAGATCTGCTATGGGCAATTTTATCACTGCCTTTTCGGTCACATGATCATGCGAGATGATGCATGAACGTACCACTTCTATAGAAGTTTTCGCAGTCTGGTTGATTGTTGCATTTGCCATTTTATCGCAGATTTCATCTGATTTATTAGATAGTTATACCTTCTGACTGCCTTCGACTCCCGTCGTTTTCCGAGCCTCTTTTGAGTTACCAGCCGCCATCTTCGTTGTAGCGGAGAAGGTATTCGCAATCGGATATTTTTAATGCGTCCCTGTGCTTGACGACTATCTTGCGGATCTCTTCGGCAATCTCGTCGACGACCTTCACCAATTGGGGCCTCTTGGCCTCGTTCTTTTCGTCTTTGTTAAGGTAGAATGCGATTAGTTCAAACTCGACTAACTTGTATTCTGCTTTAGAAGGGTCTTTTGAGACATTGATGGAGCGCCAGGTGGGCACAATGCCGTAGCTGTCCTTTGCATCCAATCCTATGTAGGCCGCACTTTTGGCATAATCTAGGATCTTGTTGCAGCCCGTTTCGTCGAAATAAGAGGGCAGGGTTATCGTGGCTTTTTCGCCCACCAGGGTTGGCGTGGTGTCTGGTGAACGGACAACTTCCACCGCTATCCTTACACCGGTATTGATCGTTGTTGCAACCATTAAATCGCAATCCCATGGGATTTGTCAAATATTTATGCATTGCCTTTAGATTTTCCAGCAGTTAGTGCCGTTAAAACCGTTGCATAGAGAAGGTTTTTATCTGTTCCCGACGCTACTAATATCGGTATAGATGGCGGAGAGAATTCTTGTCCTTGCAGTTGACTCGGACAATGATTTGTACAGGAAAACCAGGATAACCGGCCCGGTGACGGGCAGGGCGGACAACCTGATGGCAGCCGGCAAGCTGGCGCTCGCAGATCCGCAGGACACTGATGCCAACACGATGTTCGAGGCGATAAAGAAGTTCGACGAGCTGAAGAAGGACGGCTATTCCGTTTCCCTGGCGACGATAACCGGCGCCGAGAAGGAGGGCTACGTGGCGGATGCCGAGCTCGCGAGGCAGATCGAGTTGATGATAGAGAGGTTCAAGAGCGACGCCTGCGTCCTCGTCACGGACGGGAAGAGCGACGCAAGGGTGCTGCCGCTGCTGAAGACGAGGCTGAAGGTGAACAGCGTCGACATGGTTCGCATGAAGCAGGCAGAGACTTTGGAGAACACTTATTTCACGCTTTTCGAGAAGCTCAAGGAGCCGCACTATGCGCGCATATTCTTCGGCATACCCGCGGTGCTCATGATACTTTTTGCCGCAAGCTACTACTTCGGCCTGGGCTGGCAGCTGCCCATCGCGCTGATCGGCATTTATCTGATCATAAAGGGCTTCGGCATAGAAGACAGTCTGTTCGGCTCGTTCAGAGGACTAGGCTTCAGCGCGGACCGCCTCAGCTTCGTGTTCTATATTAGCACGATACTATTGTTCCTGATAAGCATCATAGTCGGCTATGGGAGCTATGCCAGCGCCCAGGCCACGACAAGCAACCAGCTCACATTGGCGGCATATGCGATAGAGGGATTCCTGATACTGATACCGTTCTGCTTCGCGCTCTACCTCATCGGAAGGGTGATGGACCTCGAGAGCAAGCGCATGCGCTACATGGCGATAGCGCGCGGCACCTACGTCGGCTACATGATCGTAGTGGTCGCGCTGCTCTATCTCTCGGCGGCGTGGCTGATAGGCCAGATATACTTCTGGCAGCTGCTCGCCTACGGCATGATCATTCTGGTGTTCGGCTACGGCGTCGCGATGTTCAGCTTATTCCTCAGGAAGAGGGTCATAAGCAGGGCAAAGATCAAGGACAAGAAGGTCATAAACGACACCGGAGCGTATGTAGGAAAGGTGACCAGAGTGGATCCGACATTGGGCTTCATCTTCGTGAAGACCGATTACGGCAACGTGATAAGGTACGACATAGACCGGATAACCAACATCTCGGACAGAGTGATAATAAGGTAGTAGCGCCGAACAATCCGTGCAAGGCAGCCTGACGGGCAGGCATGAAGGCGCGTTTTCCTTCGGAATTGGCGCCCGCCGGGCAGTTGGCATGGGGTTGTTGCGTATTTGCACCAAAAAGAAAGGTTTAAATTTATGCGAGGATATAACAATAAAAACATAGTTCTGCATGAACTCGTCGGCCTGGACGCAAAAGTGACGGGCAGCCACGACAGAACGCAGATAGGAATCAAGGGAAAGGTAATAAGAGAGACGAAGAATCTTTTATTTCTTGATGACAAAGGCATAATAAAGAGAGTTGTGAAGAAAGTATCAACTTTCAAGTTCAGCGAAGGGAGGAACAGCTTTGTCGTCAATGGCGAAGAGATAAACTTCAGATCTTTTGAGCGCACGGAGAAGGCGTTCAAATTTTACAGACGGAGAAAATTGATCAAATAGTGAAGTCATGGAATGCAAAGACCCAAAATGCCCGGTGCATGGCAGCCTGAAGACCCACAGGAACGAGATTTCCGGAACGGTAGTCAGCGACAAGTCCAAGAAGACGGTCATAGTGGAGCATCCTTACACTATATTCCTTCACAAGTACGAACGTTCATTGAGAAGGCACTCGAGGATAGCGGCCTACAATCCCGAATGCATGAACGCGAAGGTAGGCGATGAAGTGATAATATCCGGCACCAGAAGGTTGAGCAAGACGAAGTCCTTCGTGGTGACTAAGGTTCTAGAGAGGCGAAGCGCATGAAGGGCTTATCGACAAAGATCTCAAAGGGCCTGATACCGGGTTCCGTGCTCGTCTGCGCAGACAACAGCGGGGCAAGGACATTGATGATAATAGGCAAACTGGGAAGGAGCACGGGAAGGAAGGGAAGATACCCGAAGACGGGCGTGGGCGACCTCGTGATGGCGAGCGTCAAGTCCGGCACTCCGCAGTACAGGAAGAAGAAGGTCAGGGTCGTGATAATAAGGCAGAGGCAGCCGATGAGGAGGCCGAGCGGCATGCGCGTCAGGTTCGAGGACAATGCGGGCATACTTGTGACTGATTCAAACCTCGCGGTGGGCACAGAAGTAAAGGGGGCCATGGCCAGGGAGGTCATAGAAAGGTACATAAAGCTGGCAGGCATAGCAGAGAGGGTCGTTTGATTATGGAGAGCAGCAAGCCTAGAAAGCAGAGATACTTCAGGTTCAATGCAGCGATGCACCTGAGGCAGCACTTCGTCCACGCTCACGTAGACAAGGAGCTGCGCGCCAAGCTGGGATTGAAGCCGAGGGCAGTGCAGATCTCGAGAGGGGACACGGTCAAGATAATGAGCGGCAGCAAAAAAGGCACCAGCGGGAAGGTGGTGCAGGTCAACCTCAAGACAGGAAGGATATACTTGGATTCGCTCATGAAGAAGAATGCAAAGGGCAAGGAGTTCAGCGTTGGGATAAGCGCAAACAACGTGTACATAACTGCGCTGAACCTTACGGACAAGGTCAGGGCGGCCAAGCTGAACCTCAAGCAGCAGGTCGAGGCGAAGCCCATAAAGGGAGTCCCGATCGAGGCGGCGGAGTTCCATCCGGCGTCGGCTGCGAAGATAAAGGAGGTCGCAGCGGCGAAGGCCGCAGAGATGGAGAAGAAACTGACTGGCATTGATGCCGGTCAAAAGAGTTGATCACAATGGGAAAGAAAGGAAACGTTAGACACTTTAAAAGCCTCAGTGCGCCGCTCTACCTGGGCATACACAGGAAGGGCAGCGTTTACGTGACGAAGCCGAACGGAGGCAGGCACACGATAGACAAGTCCATAGCGCTCGTGATGCTCGTCAAGAGGTTGGGCATCGCTCCGGAGAACAACACGGAAACCGAGCGGATCATAAGGAGAGGTTTGATACTGGTGAACAACAAGGTCATAAGGGAGCCGAGCTACCCGGTCGGCTTGAACGACATAATAGAGATCGCCAACGAGAAGAAGCATTTCAAGATCGGGATAAACGACCGGTCGAAGATAGAGATATCGGAGATGCAGAAGCCGGATTATGACAACATGCTTTACAAGGTTACGGGCAAGTACAAGACGAAGAAAGAGTCGATAATGCTCAGGCTGCATGACGGCAGCGTGGTCAAGGGCGTCAAGGGAGTGGACGTGAACGACTCCGTCATAGTGAATTCGAAGGGAGCGGTGTCGAAGGTGCTCAAGCTCGAGAAGGGAGCGAAGTGCATCGTCATAGACGGGGTGCATGCCGGCACATCCGGTAAGATAACCAACATCACGGAAGGCTCGCTGCACATAAGGCACTCCGCTACGATACAGCAGAAGGACGGCAAGGACATAATCACGATAGTAAAGAATATGATGGTAATGGAGTGACCGAGAACAAGATGCGCGAAGTGAAGATAAACAAGCTCGTTGTCAACATAGGCACGGGCGCCGAGGAGCCGAAGCTGGTCAACGCCAGGAGGCTCATAGAGACGCTCACGAAGAGGAAGCCGATGGACCAGTTGGCGAAGCACAGGCTGCCGGCCTTCAAGATAGCGAAGGGCCAGAAGATAGGGGCTTATGTTACGCTGAGGGGCAGCGACGCGATGGATCTCGCCAAGAGGCTTTTCGATGCGGTCGGCAACAAGATAGACAGCAGGAAGGTGACGAGCAACAGCGTGAGCTTCGGCATAAAGGAGTACATAGACATAAGCGGGGTCAAGTACGACCCTAAGATAGGCATGCTTGGAATGAATGTCAATCTGTCGTTCATGAGGAGCGGATTGCGGGTAACGCAGAGGAAGAGGAGAGTTGCAGAGATTCCGGAATCCCACAGGAAGATTTCGCCTGAAGAGATAGCATTGTTCTTGAAGAAGAATTTGGACGTGGAGGTAGTGAGCGCATGATGGTTAGACTTGAAGAGCGTATGAAGGGCAAGGGCACCAGGAGGTGCAGGATATGCGGAGGCTCGAGGGCGCTCATAAGGGCGCATGGGCTTCGCGTGTGCAGGAGGTGCTTCCGAGAGGTCGCGCCGGAACTGGGCTTCAAGCAATACGGTTGATTGTATGGATAGATTCGCTGACGCTATAAACCAGATAAAGACAAACGAACGTATCGGCAGGGAGGGCTGCGTTCTGCACTCCACCAAGCTGATAAAGTCGGTCCTGGAGGTCATGAAGAAGGAATCGTACATAGCAGACTACGAGGAGTTCACGGAAGGCAAGTTCAAGATGATAAAGCTGAAGCTGTCGAACAAGATAAACGGCATGGGAGTGATAAAGCCGAGGTTCGCAGTGTCATACAAGACCATACAGAAGTACGAGATGCGATACGTCCCGAGCAGGGATTTCGGCGTGCTCATCGTATCGACGTCGAAGGGAGTGATGACGAACAAGGAGCTGAAGACCGAAAAGATCGGCGGAAGGCTGCTGGCCTACGTCTACTGAAATGATTTTATGATACAGATAGATATACCGCAGGGAGTCAAAGTCGACATCCAGGGCACAAAGGTTAGCATAACCGGTCCGCTTGGGTCGAACACGCGGACGATAAACGACCGCATGCTCAATGTGACCACGACCGGCAAGGAGATAAAGATAGACAGCGTGAAAACCTTCAAGCAATTGCTGAAGAAGACGGCGAACTGCGAGAATTCATTCGCGAAGGAGCTCAAGAACGACATGGCCGGAGTGACGAAGCACTACGAGATACAGATGAAGATCGTATTTGCGCACTTCCCGATAAGCATAGAGATCAAGAACAACGAGGTAAGGATAAACAACATGATCGGCGAAAGGGCAGCAAGGATATCCAAGATAGTCGGCAGCACCAAGGTCGAGGTCAAGGGCCAGGACATGAGGCTCTACGGGACGAGCAAGGACGATGTGACGCAGACTGCAGCTAACCTGAGGAAGGCTGTGAAGATACGCAAGAAAGACGAAAGAACATTCCAGGACGGAGTTTACTATAGCATAGATTGATTGTATGGTTGTCAAGAAAAAGAGCCACCCGAACTTCAAAGTGCCGAACTACGGCGCGAAGAACAGGAGTCGAGTCAAGGCCAGATGGAGGAAGCAGAGGGGCATAGACAACAAGAAGAGGATAAAGAAGGATTTCGCTGGCGCAGAGCCGACCATAGGCTACAAGAACATGGATGCGCAGATGGGCCTCCGCGCTGACGGCAACCGCATGGTGTTGGTGCACAACGTCATGGAGCTGCAGAAGCTCATAGACGGCAAGATGCTCAAGGATTATGTTGTGACTGTTTCAAAGAGCGTATCGAGGAGGAAGAACGCCGCCATAACTGGATTGGCGAAGAAGAACAACGTGAAGGTAACAAACGGTGTGTATTGATGAGTGTAAAGCTTACGAAGAGGATTGCGAGCCTGCTGCTCAAGAGAGGCAGGAACAGCATCAGGTTCAAGCCGGAGGCCGTGAAGGACGCCGAGAAGGCGCTGACGAGAGACGACGTCAGGGCGATGATAAAGGAAGGTAGCGTCTTCGCGCTGCCCATGAAGCACAACATCAGCGCCTACGGAACGGCGCTCGCGAAGAAGCGAACGCAGGGCAGGAAGAGAGGGCAGGGAAAGAGGAGAGGAACGCTCAAGGCAAGGGGTCAGCTGGACTACAAGAAGAAGATAAGGGCCCAGCGCAGGGTCATCGCCTCGCTCAAGGCTGACAAGACCATCGACAACCTGATGTTCAAGAAGCTGTATCTGCTGGTGAAGGGAGGAACATTCCCGAACAAGGTCACGCTGCTCAACAGGATAAGGAGCGAGGGCGTGGCTCTTGACGAGGAGAAGTTCGCCAAGCTTAGGCATATGTGATATTCATGCAAAAACTCAGAAGAGCTAGGAGGAAGAAGGCTTTGACGAACTACAAGAAGCGCATAGCCATGCTTAAGGGCGGGCTGGCGAGAGTAGTGGTGAGGAAGAGCAACCGCGCGATAAACGTTCAGATAGCGGAGTACGACAGCACCGGAGACAAGGTCGTCACGAGCGCGAACTCGAGGGAGCTCAAGGCGTTCGGATGGGAGCCGAGGAGCAACATACCCACGGCCTACCTGACCGGGCTTCTGCTCGCGAAGAAGGCCAAGGACATGAAGGGCAAGGAACTGATCCTCGACATAGGCTTATACAGGCCGATGAAGGGCTCGGTCATATTCGCGGCAGCGAAGGGCTCTGTTGACGGTGGGATTAATATAATATCAAGCATAGAGATTGATGCTAAGAGGCTTTCCGGGTCGCACATAGCCGACTATTCGATAAAGGGCGATGCGCTCGCTAAGGCGTCTAAGTCGCAGTTCACTGCTTACGCTAAGGCGAAGTTCGACATCAGCAGGATGACCGAAAAGTTCGAGGAAGTGAAGAAGAAGATATTGAGTGGTTAATTGGCATATCGTTACGTACAAAGGCGTGAAGAGGAGGTAAGGTTCAACATCGGCGATTGGGAGCCGCGCACAGAGCTCGGCAGGAACGTCAAGGCGGGAACCGTCACTTCGATAGAGCAGATATTCCACGAGGGCCGAAGGATCGAGGAGCCGGAGATAATAGACGCGCTTCTGCCGAACCTGAAGAACGAGGTCATAGAGATAGCCAGCGTTCAAAGAATGACGAAGAACAACAGGAAGATGAAGTACCGCGTCACCGCGGTGGTCGGGGACATGAACGGCCACATAGGCGTGGGCGCCGGCAAGGACATAGAAGTCAAGGCCGCGATAGACAGCGCGATAAAGAACGCGAAGAGCAACGTCATACCGATAATACTCGGCTGCGGATCGTGGCAGTGCCTGTGCGGATCCAAGCACAGCATACCGTTCACCGTCGAAGGCAGATGCGGCAGCGTGCAGATAATATTGAAGCCTGCGCCGAGAGGCCTGGGCATAGTCGCAAGCGGGCCGGTCAAGAAGGCGCTGGTGCTTGCCGGGCTCAAGGACGCATGGACGTTCTCAAGGGGCAGGACTAGGTCGAAGTATAACACGATGCTTGCGCTTTACAGGGCTCTTGAAGTTATAAACCACATGAAGAACATACAGGAGAAGATGATGGCAGCGCCGGAATGATTCAATGAGCGAGGGAATAATAGTGCCAGGTGAAAAGCTGGGCACAGAAGAAGAATTCGCAGCCGGGGAGAACACCTACGTCCACGGTGGCATGATGTACTCGACCGTGACCGGGGTGAAGACCCTGAAGGAGGGAGTGCTAAGCGTGAGGTCGGTCGGCCGCGAGGTGAGGACGGTCGGGAAGGGCATGCGCGTCCTTGGCAGCGTCGTAGGGGACATGAAGAGCGTCATATTCGTCAAGATAGACAACATCAACACGGACAACAAGGAGTTCGTCGCGATAAAGGACGGGAAGATAGTCATGCCGAAGCAGCATGATGCCGGCAGGTTCCAGAGGCGCGGCGGCCCATACGAGGGCAGGCACGAGCGCATGAGGGAACAGCCCAAGCCCATGAGGCCATGCGGCATAGGCGACCTGATAATAGCCACCGTCCAGTACAACGACAAGGATTCGTACGCCCTGAGCCTCGAAGGCAACGAGGAGGGAGTCGTGTACGCAAAGTGCGAACAGTGCAACGGCGAGATGGATCTTGAGAGCGGGAGGGGCGGGCTGAGATGCAGGGTCTGCGGCCACACCGAAGCGAGGAAGATAAGCTCGCTCTACAACAAGCCTGACGAGATAAAGAAGCTTTTTGAATGATTTGGCGGTTCAATGAAGATAAATATTAAAAAAGACGAGGGGAAGGAGCTCGACATAGAGTTCGAAGCGCCAGATCTTACGGTGCCGGACATGATAGCGAAGGAGCTGCTCACCAACGACAGCGTCGAATTCGCGGGAGTCTTGAAGGACCACCCCGAGGTCGGCAAGCCCCTGCTGGTAATCAAGAGCAAGAAAAGCCCCAAGAGCGACCTGCTCAAGGCGCTGAGCAGCATAGACGAGAATTTCACCGATTTGAAGTCGCAGATCTCGAAGGCCAAGAAAGGCAAGCAGTAGATTAGTTGAAAGCCGGGATAAGATTCGTTGCAGTTGCGAGCGGGCCGATAAACGACAGGAAAAGGGCTCTTATTGTGGGCGTTGTCGGCAGGGATGGAGTAATAGAAGGCGTATTGTCAGGAAACGTTGAAGTCGACGGCGAGGACTCCACGGCAAGGATAATAAAGATGGTCAAGCGGTCGAGATTCGGCAACCAGATAAGGCTCGTCGTTCTGAATGGGATAGCTCTTGCCGGGCTGAATGTGGTGGACGTGCCGCGGCTCGAGAGGGTATTGAAGATAAAGGCCGTAGTGCTGACAAGGAACAGGCCGAGGCCAAGTTTGCTGGTGCGCGCACTGGATAGGTTCTCAAAGGAGAACGGGAAGGACGTGAAGGAACGGATCGCGCTCGTAGAGGAGCAGGCAAAAGTTGAGTCTGCGATTTCGTTCGGGTTCCACCTGCAGATCTCGGTGGAAAAAGCAGAGATCAAGAAGCTCGCCAAGCCCATGTTCGAGATTCTGAGGGTGGCGCACCTGATCGCAAGGGGCGTCGAGACCGGCGAATCCAAGGGAAGGCTATGACGGTTAGCTGCTCTCCTGATCGATGTAGTTATTGATCGCTTCTTCAGTATTTTTCGGCGTCTCGAATTGGGAGGTTCCGGATGCTGGAGGGAGATCCGATCTTCCTTTCCTGAAGAGCGCGAGGTACACTATCATCGCAGCCACCACCAATAGCAGGACTGCAGTCATCACCAGCGGATCGAGTATCGTTTTTTGCGGCGTTGCTGCGGGCAGTATGTTGGTGCTGTTCGTCTGGGTCAGGTTTGACTCTAGATAGCCGAATCCTATCGCGTAGATGGACATTCCGGGCGAAGTTGCGGAGTAGAAGTACTGCGTGGCGTTCGACCCGGTGAAATTCGTTGGAAGAGCGGACCATTTCCCGGCAGACACGTTCTGTCGGTAGAGCCGGATTTCTTTTGGATTGACATTCTTCGCGGCCAGCAGCCTCTTGCTGACGTTGAACCCGTATTGCACCGCTTTTATCAGCGAATCGTTGACGCTGCTGTTTATCACCATCACGCTTATCACGTTGCCCGCGTTGGTCTTGGATGCGATGGCTGCGGATACGGCATTTGACGCAACTACGCTGCCGTAGAAGGTTATGCCGGCTGCAAGAGCGGTTATGTTCTTCCTCGGCACGACGACCATCGAGTTCAGCGATATTTTGCTGGTGCTCGTGGTGTTGACGTAATTGCTCGAGTTCCTGACGAGGTTTGTGACGCTTACCACAGCTGCGTTCCCTCTTGAGCCGTACACCGTGACATTCGATGGCACGTACTGCGTCGTGCCGTTGTTGCCGCGTATCACCGCAGATGCGTGCACCTCGGTGTGCGTAGTGACGCTGATGCTTGAGGCATTGGGCATGTAATTTATGACGTATTGGGCGCTCAGCTGCGAGGGCGTTATCGAAGACTGGTTGGCTGCCATCCCTTTTATCGAAGACACGCTGATGTTCTTCGAACCGACAGCGCTGGAAGAGCTCCACTCGATGTCCACGCTGGTTAAGGTTCCTGTGGTCTGGTTTGAAGCGGTTATGGTCGAATTTATTGCCGAGAATCCTTCGGGGGTGGAATTGCCCACAAACTTATTCAGCAGTATGCTGTTCGTCGAGACGATGCTTGCTAGGCTCGCTGCGCTGCTGGTCGTGCTTATCGTCGTTATTCCTTGAGTGTTGTTTGCTGTGCCGGTGCAGCCCGCGCACTTGATTATTGCGGGATTGGACGTGGTTGAGAGCGCGAGAAGCGCATTCGCGGATATGCCCACAGAGTTGGATACGCTCTGGAGGTTTGGCTGCAGCGAATTGCTTGCGGATATGACGAAGTTTGAGTATGCGCAGCTTTTTGTGGTGGAGTTGTATGTGGATGGGGGAGCGCATATGTATGGCACGTTGATGTACTGGGTCGGCGAGTAGCCATAAGCGCCTGAAGAGTCGATGAGCTTGTAGCAGTAATAGGCTGATGCGTTCGGGTACACGGATACATAGGCTGGCGATGCGGTGAAATTGTAATAAGCCACTGGCTTCGTGTCGGCTGCGCATGATGCAGATGCACCGGAGAGCACGTACATCCTGAAGGGCTTTGAGCTGCCTGACCAGGAGGCTCTTATCGTAGCGCCCCCGCCAGTTGAAGTTGCCGTTATCCCGGCGACCATGGATATCGTAAGATTGGATGGCGATGTTGCAGAAATGGTCGTCGTGTATGATGTAGATGTAGTGGGATTTGTTATTGCGTTCGCGGATATTGTGTTGGGGTATGCCGTAGGATTCACTATCGTCGTATGCACCGTGGTCGCTGACGTGGTGTATGTGTTTGCAGTGGCCGTTATGGTGTTCGCGGGTATTGTGGTAGTCGTCGAAGCGGTTGTAGGGCCAATCACATGGACGTAGCTTGTCTGCGAGTACGCGTAGTTGTTGGCCGAATCCAGAACCTTGTAGCAATAGTAGGCCGATGCCGTGGGATAAAGTGTGATGTAGTAATTTGAGGCCGCAGAGTATTGGTAGCTTGCCACGTTATTGATGTCCGATACACAAGATGCTAATGTGCCGGAATATACGTACAGCGCGTATTGGCTCGGGCCGCCGGACCATGCTGCGCGAAGGATTACATTGCCCCCTATGGGCACGTTCGCATTGAATAGATTGATAGTCAGGCCGTAGGGCGCTATTATCCCGTTGGTTATCGTAGTCGGACTCGACGTGCTGACTGTAGAGCTGGAGGTAGTCGAGGAGGAGGATGCCTGCGTGCCGGTTGGCATCGTAGGCGGTGTTGTGTTCAGGGTGTTGGATTGGGCATATGTGCGTGGGAGTGCCAGCGTTACCAGCAGTACCGTCGACAGCAGAATAATCGCGAGCGCATTGCACGCGTCAACATGGTTAAAAATCTTGATATCAACACCGTTTATTGCGAACTCAGTGCAAGTTTATATCACTTTGCGATTAAACCAGCCTGGCTGACGGTAAATTGGGAGGCGTTGATGCTACTCTGCCGCCCGTGTTCCGATAAGAATCCTCTAAATGCGGCGATAGGATAGGTATAAATACGTTTACGCCGTATACATTATGCTTCTTTCTGTTATTTTTTGTTTGGTTAGAGTGAAAATTCCTGTTTGGAATTGGATGTAGTCTTGAGGACGTGTATAGCGAAGAACTGCAACCGACATTTGGTTAAGTTTAAAGACTCCAGTCGATGCTGCTGGAGGGCACCGCTATCAGATTTCGACAGCCATGCAAGTCGGCTCAACCACCTGGTTGGGCGGCGTACGGCTCAGTAACACGTAGTCAATCTACCGCAAAGAGGCGAATAACGTTGGGAAACTGACGCTAATGCACCATAGGCTATGGCACCTGGAAGGAGCCATAGTTTAAAGGGACGCGAATTGGAGCGTTTCCGCTTTGCGATGAGGCTGCGGCGGATCAGGCAGATGGCGGGGTAACGGCCCACCATACCGATAACCCGTAGGGGATGTGAAAGCATAAGCCCCGAGAAGGGCACTGAGACAAGGGCCCTAGCGCTACGGCGTGCAGCAGGCGCGAAAACTCCACAATGTGCGAAAGCATGATGGGGGGAATCTGAGTGATTCACTTCGGTGAATCTTTTGCTAAGTACAGCAAGCTTGGCGAATAAGTGCTGGGCAAGACCGGTGGCAGCCGCCACGGTAATACCGGCAGCACAAGTGGTGTCCACGATTATTGGGCTTAAAGCGCTCGTAGCTGGCCGAAGCCGTCTCATGTAAAATATTGGTGCTTAACATCAATGCGTGCATGAGATACCCTTCGGCTTGGGAGCGGGTGAGGTCAGGAGTACTTATGGGGGAGGGGTAAAATCCTGTAATCCTATAAGGACTAACGGTGGCGAAGGCGCCTGACCAGAACGCATTCGACAGTGAGGAGCGAAGGCTAGGAGAACGAATCGGATCAGATACCCGAGTAGCCCTAGCAGTAAATTATGCAGACTCTGGTGTTACAAACATCTCGAATGTTTGTAGTACCGTAGCGTAAGTGTTAAGTCTGCCGCCTGGGGAGTACGGCCGCTAGGTTGAAACTTAAAACAATTGGCGGGGGAGCACCACAAGGGGTGGATGCTGCGGTTTAATTGAATACATCGTCGGAAATATTACCAGAAGCGACGGCAGTGTGAAGGTCAGACTAAAGATCTTACCAGACGAGCCGAGAGGTAGTGCATGGCGATCGTCAGCTCGTGGTGTGAACTGTCCGGTTAAGTCCGGTAAGCTGGCGAGTGGTACAAATGACAAAGAAACTTGAATTGAATCCAGACATGAGTTACATGCTTGGTCTGCATCAGTGCAACAAGCAGGATTCGTATGTAGGCGTAGCTTCAGCAAGCAACGAGCTCATAGAGAGATTCGTGAGGCTTGCGTTGTACGACCTGAAGATCGAGCCGAACAAGATTCTTGTCGAGGAGGGAAAAGCGATTTTCTACAACTCGAAGATTAGGAAATTGTTCGACAGTGCTCTTGGAAGAAGGATAAAGATATTCAAGTACCGAAACGATTACGCATCAAACTATCTTGCAGCCCTATTCGACTGCAACGGTGGCATAGACAGGAAAGGCCTCTTCATGAGGAACCTGGAAGGTGCAGATGAAATGATCATGGAGAACATAGGATTCCACTCCGCGAAAGCGGGGACAAAGAATTACGTGTTCAACCAGAATGAGTTTCTCGCGTTTATCAGGCCCTACAGTATTAGGGCAAACCATTCGCCCGCCCGGTAACGAGCGAGACCCTCGCTGACAGTTGCAACGGATTTAGTGATAAATTCGGCACTCTGTCGGGACCGCCTCTGTTTAAAGAGGAGGAAGGAGAGGGCCACGGTACGTCAGTATGCTCTGAATCTTCTGGGCCACACGCGGCATACAAAGGTTGGCACAATGAGATGCAATGCCGAAAGGCAAAGCCAATCCCCAAAAACCAACCTAGGTTCGGATTGAGGGTTGAAACCCACCCTCATGAAGCTGAAATCCCTAGTAATCGCTTGTCACCATCGAGCGGTGAATCTGTCCCTGCTCCTTGCACACACCGCCTGCCAAGTCACCTAAGTGGGGTCCTAGTGAGGCAGCACCTTAGGGTGCTTTCGAGTTAGGGTTCTATGAGGAGGGCTAAGGCATAACAAGGTATCCGTAGGGGAACCTGCGGATAGATCACCTTAAAACTTCGAGAGAAGTTACATAGTGTGCACAGGTTGCGTCTTCGTACATTAAATCCTCAAGACTACAAAATTCTTTTTTTAGTTTAGAATAAGAAAGGCGGACGAGAGTAACTACGACGTCTTTCCTAAGGATGAAAACCCATGATGTCAATAATAGTCATTCACCTTCCAGAAAGGGTTGAGTCTGCGCAGGAAGCTTGCGACTTTGTATCGCTCTTTCTCGAATTCAGCTCTTGCGACAATTTTCATATTTTCAGGTGTTCTACTTAAAAACGGGAGAACCAATTTGGCCAGATCTTCGAAATGCTCGGGGTCTGTGCTGATTTCGCCATCATAGCGAACTTCGCCGATTTGAACGCCGTCTTTCTTTATCAGCAACGATTCTCCAAAGTATCGCAGGCTAACTTCAGAAAGATTGGGTTCTACTTGGTAACCATGCTTTAGAAATTCTGGTTGTACGGTAATTAGGTTTAATTCCAGCTTTTTCCAAAGTCCGCCAGTTTTTGCATGATTAAACTCCATGGCCATGCTCGAGAGCACACAATCTGGGTAGTAGATAACAACGTCCGTTACAAGAGGGTGCTTTCTAGGATGCACTGTGATGCGTACGCTGCCATCTGAATCTTTAGCAACCGCTTCGAATTCGAGTTGACCTTTGGGGGTACACTCGATCATAATACCTGCCATCATCGCTACCGAAGCCCTGGGATTTGAGCCAATCTAAATTCAGCCCTTTTTCGTTCACTCCGTTTTTCAGTATGCAGTTGGCGCGTTCGAACGCGGCCAAGACCGGAGCACAAAGCTGTGCATCTTTCTTATTTGCCGTTAAACTAGGCTCGTCGCGTCGGATCAATGAAGTTGCATTGCCTTGCGATGTTTTATCCAGATTTAAATTCGCTTTCTCAGACACCATATAATCAGAAAAACTGCGGATTTCCAGATATTTATGGATTTAAATCGAAACGGCAATTGACGAATTGAGGTTCGTTGAGATTGAGTGAGATTGCGATACTCTCGGCTCGCCTTGTTTTTTAGTCGGTTGCTGCGGGGGCAGGAGATTACACTCTCCTTCCTCTTCGTCCGCCAGGCCTTCTTGTCGTGTCTGTCGGTATCGGGGTTACGTCTTCGATTCTGTTGACCCTTAATCCGCTTCTTGCCAAGACCCTGACGACTGCCTGTGCTCCCGGACCCGGCGTCTTTGCACTGTGCCCTCCTGGAGCTCTTATCTCTATGTTCACGTTGGTGACTCCCTTTTCCTTTGCTGCTGCTGCCACTTTGTAAGCGGCCTGCATCGCCGCGTAAGGTGAGCCTTCCTGAGAATCAGCGTTAACCATCATGCCTCCACTGCCGACCGCTATGGTCTCGGAGCCACTCAGATCTGTAAGCGTTATGATTGTATCGTTCTTCGAAGAATAGACATGAGCAACCGCCCACCTTTCCGCCTTGGGCTTTATTATCGCCTGTTCCATGGCCTTTGCTTCGTATGACACTCGTTCCTTCTCTTTTTCCTGCTTGCCCTGCTGCACTTCCGGTTCCTTTCCTTTCTTGGTTTTCTTTTGATCTGCCATTAACACACCTACTTCGCTTCAGCCGGCGCGGCCTTCTCGGCCTTCGGCGCCTTCTCCGGTTCAGCGACCACGGCGACCTCGACGGTCTCGGTCGTCTCTTTCTTTATCGGAGTTATGCTGATCGGCTTGTAATACCCGACAAACTTCTCCAATTGCGAATCGACTATGAATCCTGGCTTGTTGACCCTCTTGCCGTTGATCGATATGAAACCATGTACGGTCAATTGCCTTGCCTGCTTTATGCTCCTTGCAAGGCCCTTCCTGAATACGACAGTCTGAAGCCTTCGCTCGAGCAATGCGCTCGGCTTGAGGTCGAGCAGCGAGTCGATTGCTGAATTTGAGCTTATGATGCCCAGTCTTGAAAGCCTGCCGACGATCTGGCCCTTTGCGCCCTCGAATTGCGATGACGATCCCGACAGCAGCTCTCTTGCGTTGCCTCTTATCCTGCTAAGCTCTGATTGTGCCTTCCACAATTCCTTCATGTTCTTGAGGCCGTACTGCTCTATGAGCTCGGTATCGTTCTTTATCCTCTCTAAGTTCCATCGCTCCTTCGGCTTTTCAAACTTTGATCTATTCCTTCTTGGTGCGCCCATTCAATCACTTTGTAGCTGCTGCGGCCGGAGCTGCTGCAGCTCCGCCTGCCGCCGGCTTGTCCTTTGCCGGTGAGGCTCTCGACGCCTTCTGCGCGTCCTTGACCGCTTTCTTCGTGACTCCGACGGTCACGCCGGTTCTGCCGGTAGAACGTGTGTGCTGGCCCCTGACTCTCTGGCCGTACTGATGTCGAAGGCCTCTCCACACCTTGTTTGAAATATCACGATTGACATCCTGCCTTGTCACGAAAAGAAGGTCGTTGCCGGTGCTGTGCGCCGACAGGCCCGTTTCCATGTTCTTGTTCCTGTTAAGCATGAAATTTGGCACGCCGTATTTTTCAGGCGACTTTATCACTTCCTCCAGCCTTGCCACCTGTGCCTCGTCAAGCGAGCCCACGTTGGTGGTCCTCTTTATGCCTAATTTGGATTCTATGATTATTGACAGCACTTGGGACATGTTGGATCCAAGGCCCTTGACTTCGTGCAGCGCGCGTTCTATGCTCAGAGCGCCGTTGACGTCCTTTCCGGACAGTCTGACTATAGACGATACAGCCTGCGTGCTGACCTTGCGCTCCTGCTGCGCCTTGCTTTCCTTGTTTTCCTTGTTGTCTTTTACTTCTGCCATGTTAGCACCACACGCCAGGGCTGGGATATTCAGCATTTGCCTTTGAACCCAGACGGCTCCGAAGAGCCATACGCTTGCGGGAATCATTTCCAGGCGTACGCGTTACCTGATTCCGCCACCCTGGCACATTTAGGATTTAACGCACTCCTATTTAGGCTTTGCTAAACGTGTTCATATATGGGTTACAGCATCTATTTAATGCTAACCCTTCTTCTTGAATCCCCTTGGGAAAAGGTAATAGGGCAACGTACAATACGTCAATCACCGTACGTTTATTACGTTATATGCCAACACACAAGCGGGCCCGGCGGGATTTGAACCCGCGACTTACAGGTTAAAAGCCTGCCACTCTAGCCTGACTGAGTTACGGGCCCCGTTAATTAATGTGCTAATCAATTTATATAACTGCGAGTTTTGCCGCTGACCGCTACTAAAAAAAGGCTTCTCCCCCTTATTAATGCGATACGATGCTGCCGGAATGGCTTGCGATCAAGCCCGCAACTACCGAGAGATACGACGAGGTAAGGCAGTCTATGCTTTCTTCCGGGACTTGCACCGTTTGCGTGGAGGCGCACTGCCCGAACATGTCCGAATGCTGGAGCTCGGGCACCGCGACATTCATGATTCTGGGAGACACCTGCACAAGAGGCTGCAGATTCTGCAACGTCAAGAAGGGCGCTTCCGGTGCCGAAGTGGATGGATCCGAGCCGGGGAGGCTTGCAGGCATCATAAGGAAGTGGAAACTCAATTACGTGGTATTGACATCGGTGTGCAGGGACGACCTTGCCGATCAGGGATCATCCCATTTTGCGGCCTGCATTGAAAGGATTCGCCTGGAAAACCCGAAAACGGTCATCGAGGTATTGATACCGGATTTTGAAGGCAATGTTTCGTGCCTGCAGAAGATAGTCGACGCGCAGCCGGATGTAATAGGACATAACATCGAGACGGTTGAACGCCTTACGCCGACAGTCAGGGACAGGCGCGCCAACTACTCGCAGTCTCTTGAAGTCCTGCGCAGGTCCAAGTCGCTTGGCAAAAAGGTCTACACCAAATCGGCGATGATGCTGGGATTGGGCGAGACGGAAGATGAGGTGCTGTCAGCGTTCAAGGATCTGAGGACTGCGAACGTTGATTTCTTGGCGGTGGGGCAATATCTTAGGCCCGCAACGCGAAACATTGAGGTGAAAGAGTATGTCAATCCCGAGCAATTCGACAGATTGAAGGTTAGGGCGCTTGAATTTGGTTTCCTGTACGTCGCATCCGGGCCGTTTGTCAGGAGCTCTTACAGAGCAGGAGAGTATTTCACGAATGCCCTGATCCACAAATAGTTTATCTGCTGAAATTCCATTCGTTGGTGCGGTAGGTAGTCCTTGCCAACTCCCCGGCCCTTCTTGATTCTTCGTCGCTCAGTTTCCCGAACTCGAAATCCTTGCCTTTCGTGAATCCTTTGAGCAGCGCATCGTAAAGTTTTTCGATCGTAACGTCAGAGTTCTTTTTCACGGATGTGACGCGCTCCTCTGCGCTCTTTATCATTTTATCGGATATTTTTTCTGCGCTTACGTTGAGGACGGAGAACATGGTCTTCAGGTCAAGGTCATAGAGCACCGTTCCGTGCTGCAGAAGGACTCCTTGCCTCCTTGTCTGCGCGTTGCCGGATATCTTCTTGCCGTCAATGATTATGTCGTTTATCGGCTCGAAGCTGGCATCCAATCCAAGCTCTTTCAGACCAGATATGACCCATCCGCATATGAATCTGTAGCTCTCCCTTATCCCATCCGGGAAGAGCTGCAGCGGTGCGATGACGCTGTAAGTTATCTCTCCGTTGAAATCATGGAAGACCGCACCGCCTCCGGTTATCCTGCGTATGCAGTCAACTCCTAGTTCTTTGCATCTCTGCACGTCGACCTCTTTCTCCATGCCCTGGAATCTGCCGATCGAGACCGCACTGGGATTCCATCTGTAGAACCTTATCGTTGGCATTGCTTTATTGTCGCGCACCGCCTCCATTATCGACTCGTCGATGCCCATGTTCGTGCAGGCGTCATGCGTTTCAAGCTTGATTATTCTCCACTGCATTTTTTCACCGCGATGGCCATGGTTTCTGCTATCGCCTCGGCGGTTATGCCAATCAGTTCCGCCTTTTCCTCTGCGACTGCACCGTTTATCGCTTTTACGATCTCCCCCTTGCTTGCGTTCGCGCTGAGGCCTATCAGCGCTTTTTCGATCTTGTACAGTGCATCTTCCGGATAGATGAAAAAGTCGCCGATTATCCTGATGCTTGTGATGCGGTCGCCATGCTCTAGGATTACTCCGACAAGCTTGCCGCCTTTTATCTTCTGTTCAGCAGATGACCTCATCGCTAGTGCCTTTTGGATTTAGAGCTTGAAGGACGGGAACGGCTCGGCAAGGTTTATCACCCTGACGTACATGTGCGATTTGCCGATGAATGAGTTGGAGGTCTCGACCCGGCCGTCGAGGTAGTTGTAGCTTATCGAGTTGAACAGGCCCTTCTGGCCGACCTTCGCGAATGCGAGGAATCTCGTGTCGCCCTCGTGGAATATCTCATACGAGCCTATGAAGTGCTCGCCCTTGTAGAAGAAGCCGTAGACCTTCGGCGCGCCGCTTTCCTCGCCGGCAAGCTCGCTTATCAGCACCTTAACTATTGAAGCAAAATCCTTTACCTGCACCAGCTGCATCTCGGGCTTCGCGTTGACTTTTGAGCCGTAGGGGCTCTTCACGAATTCGATTATCGGTATCTTGTACAGCCTCAGATCCGGGGCCTCTACGCTTATGTCGTCCTTTATCTCGAATTCCTCTTCCCTGACGGATTCCTCGCCGGGGCTGTAGACGCAGAACTTGCCTATCTTGTTTGAATCGCAGTAGTAGAGCAGGCGCACGTCGCCGATCTTCTCGCCCATGACGAAGAGCCTGTAGGATTTGCCTTCCTTTACCGCGTTTATCGGGCTCACCGAACCGGTGAAGTCGCAGGCTTCCCTGGCGAGATCAAGTACTGAATTGAGCTTCAGGTAGCAGGCCGAACTTCCGACGCCGCTCTTCCCTTTCTTCGTGGGCATCGTGATCATCTGTTGAGCAGGAGGTTTATCAAGTACATGACCGCATAGGCCGGCTCGTATATTATCGGGAAGGCCGGTGTCCCTTCGCCTATCGCAGCATAGTCGTTGGGTATGCTCGCCTTGACGGTGAGCGTTATGTTGCTCTGCTGGTATATGCGGGGGCTGGAAACGGAGCTGACGCGCATGGTGGTGTGGTAGACGCCCGGCTCGCCAGCGTAGATCTGGTACACGAAGCTCTGCGAGGTGTGGTGCAGCGCTATGACTGTCGAATTCGAATCCCATGCCGGCAGGCCTTTCATGCCGATCACGAACGGGCTGTCCGACACTCCCGTATTGTTTATGCGCACGTACACCTTCGCCGGCTGGCCTATCCCGGTGCTGATGCTCGTCGGGGTGGCGCTGAGCTGGAACACGTCAGGTGTAACGTTGACGTACATGTGGAAGGTCACGCTGCCGACCCTTGAGTAGTTGCCGACATTGACCGCAGTGAGGTCGAATCTGTACGGGCCGTCTATGGCTCCCGGAGCCACCGTAAGCTTCACGGTCGGGTATTGGTTGTACAGCGAGGAGTTCTGCGCTATCCAGCCGGAAGGCAGGCTGGACACTACCAGCTTGTTCCACCCCTGATTGAGCACGTAGCCGGTGCTGTTCTGCGTGGTTGATGATATGGTGACGTAGAATGTCTGCCCCGGACCTGCTTTTCCTATGAAGACGCTGCTGTTGTTATGCACCGTAACGTTGTAGGGCTCGACTATGTTGACATAGGCCGCGCTTGTCAGCGTCATCAGGGCCAGCAGGATCAAAGGCACAAAGCAAACGTTTCTTACCACGCAATCACTCCGTAATAGTTTCAAAGCATACATTAATTTAGTTTTTGTTAGGCGGCCGCATTCTGGGCTTTCCGTGCGCAGTGACATTCAGCTGTATTTGGTGGAGAATTGTATGACGCGCAGTATCGTGTTGTCGGTGCTCGGCAGGTTCGAATAGGTGTAGTTTATCCACAGATATCCGGTTATGGCTGTGCCCGTTGTCCCTCTGGCGAGACCCGTGTTGGTGTAGCAGTTCGCGGTGAAGACCGCCTGGCTGCCGGAATAGATGGTCAATGGGCTCTGCAGGCCGCTGTTGGCAGGATAGTACTGCGGCCCTGAAGAGTAGGGCAAGAGATTTACGTTCCCGTATTGCGGAAAGTCGCCTATGGCATTGACTGAAGAGGAGCAGGACGCAGCATTTATTATCACGGTGCCACCTGTGGCCTGCGAGAGCAGGACCGAAAGGGCTCCGGAGCTGCTGAGCGCGTACGCGACGCACGAGAACGAAGGCACAGCGTTGCAGTACGAGGGCGCAAGCGCCTGGTTCGAGAACATGAAGTGGAACGCGACGTACGAGACTATCATGAGCACTATGAACACGATGCCATAGGCAGACATGAAATCTAGGGCGGCCTGCGACTTCACCTTTCTAATCTGCATCGAATCCATGGAATTCCTCGGTTTTAATCGTCTGCCGCTCCTGCCTTTCCGATCTGGAGCTTGACCCCGTTTGGATCCCTCGTTATCTTCACGTCGAGCTCGTCGCTGCCGAACAGCTTGCGCAGCTCGTCGTAAGTGTATGATCCCAGATCCCGGGTCATGTCTCCCTTGCTCTTGAGTATCTCCTTCCTGCGCTCGGCTATCTTCTCCTTTTCGACGCGCTCGAAGGACAGCGAAAGCCGCGGCACCTCGTTCGATTCGAAAAGGCTGTCTATGTTGAGGTCTATGAATTTGTAGCCCTCGTCTTGTAGTATGAAGGGCAGCACGGCGCCGAACTCCTGCTTGACTTCGCCTACTGCGGCTTCGACGCGCTCCTTGGAGCCCGCGAGAACGAACACGTCGCTGTTGAGGAACCCTGCGAACGCCCTTTCGTCCTTGTCCTTTGAGATTATGTCCTGCAGCAACTGCGACACCAGCCTTAGTATGATCACTCCGGACTTCCCGCCGAAGCGCTTCGCGTAGTCGCCGAGGTGCTCTATCTTCAAAGTCCCTATCAGGTATTCCGATCCCGCCTTTATCGAGCGCTCGACTTCCTTGGATATGCGCTCCTCGTCGGGAAGGTCTATCAGCGGATCGAACTTCTTGCCCTTCTTCTTCAGGAATATCGTGACCAGGCTGCGCAGCTCGTTCGGATCGAACGGCTTCTTGATGTAGTAGTCTGCGCCGTTCTTTATGCCCTTGAACCTGTTGCTCGTGGGGTCCATGGCGCTTACCAGTATTACCGTGGTGTTGCTCGTCTCGGGGTCGCTCTTTATGGTCTGGCAGATGTCCAAGCCGTCCTTGTTTGGCAGCATCAGATCGAGTATGACGAGGTTGGGCTTGTTGCCCCTTATGAAGGATATGGCCTCGCCGCCGTCGTACAGCTGGTTTATCTCGAACTCCTTGCCTATCGAGAGCGCCATGAGCTTGTTTATGTTCTTGTCGTCCTCTACGATCAGGACTTTCCTGAGCGGATTCTGCTGCAGAAGGTAGTACATCATCACGCCGCCTGCACTCCTTGACGCTATCAGGCGCTTTACCTCCAATTCTAATAGGCTGTCCTTCAGCTTGCGCTCGGATATCCCGCGGTTGAAGGCGATGTCGCCGAGCTCGTTGTAGGAGATCTGCTGCCGCTCGTTTATTATGCTGAGTATGTCGTCAATTTCGCCGCCGGTCTGTGAACCCATCCAATCGCCTATAGGGTATCAACAAAAAGTAATATTAGGCTTGATGTTTCTGATGCGGTTGGAAAGTATTTGCCGACCCTGCTGCCGGGCGCGTCAGGCAACCTATTTAAAGGCTTTTTGACCAATAACTACGTCTTTACATGGCGGAACCAAGCAAAGCTGCGGCAAGGCCGCACAGGCATGCACTCATGATACCGCGGATGGCCATCATCGCACTGGTCGTGATCGTTCTTGTGATCGCCGGGGCATATCTTGGATTGTCGGGAGGTGCCGCAAGGATCGGCACATCGACTGCAGTGACCTTGACCGGTTCGCCAAGCTATTTCAGCATAGGTTCCGGAGTCTATTCGCTATCGCTTGCAAGGGCAGGAAGCGGAGGCACGGCCTATATTTACGTCAACAGGCTGCCGATATTCGTGAACCCGCTGCTGAACGTTACGCTTGTTCAGGACAATACGACAAAGGTCAATGCCGGCTCGAGCTTCGCGAGCATAGGATTCATGCTCGAATCTGCGGGCAACAGCAGCATGGTGGTAAGGATAACCCCGCTTGACCCGAACCTTCAGATCGCGCCGGACGCGGGCAGGATACGTGTCGTGAGCGTGTTACTCGCCGCGAATAATGGAGGAGCGTCTACGACGAGCTACATCACCACCACCGCGGTTACCACTACAATTGCTGCGACTACAACCATAGCGCAAACGAACACCACGCACGCGAACATAATGACGGCGTTGAAGAGGTACAACGTTTATGGGCTGATGCAGAACTACAGCATCTTGTACGCGAACACCAGCCAATGCACTCCGATCGCGTACCACAACGCGTACACCCTGCACTACAGCTACCAGCCCATGGTGCCGAACGATTACCAGAATGTCAGTACCGTCACGCCATACGCTCTTTACACGAACACGACAAACATTGGCAAGGGCAACTATTCGTTCGCCTACAGTACAAAGACAATCGATTCGGTGTACAACAACACACATGTGGTTGTGATGAAGATCAACGTGTCGACTTCGAGGGTGTATAACACCGTGTTCTCGGGCATATTCCAGGGCCAGAACTACACCTCGCTCCTTATCGGCTACAGCAAAGCACAGGGCATCGGCGGCCCGTGCGGAGTAGTCGTGCCGTAGATACGGATCTCTCAGTTGCGTTGCAACTCGGCCCGAGAAGGCTATTGGGCCTGTTTCTTCTTGGTCTTGGGATTTATCGGCAGCGTGAACCAGAACCTGCTGCCCTTGCCGGGCTGAGACTCGAAATCTATCTTCCCGCCGTGCAGCGTTATTATGTCCTTGGTTATCGACAGTCCGAGGCCCGTGCCGGCCTGCTCCTGCTTGACCAGCTCCTTCTTCGGCGCCTGGTAGAACTTCTTGAACAGCTGGCGCTGGTCTTCGGGATTTATCCCTATCCCGGTATCGATGACGCTGCAGATCACGTACTTCTTGCCCTTCCTTTCTATGTCGACGGTTATGCCCCCGGTCTCGGTGAACTTCACGGCATTCCCTATCAGGTTCACGAAGACCTGTATGAGCCTGTTTACGTCTGCGGTTATCTTGGGCACGTCGAACTTCGAGTTCCACGCAAATGTGAGGTGCTTGTTCTCGGCAGATTCCTTGAGCGCCTTTATGCTCGGATTGCTGCCCAGTTCTTTGAGGTCCACGCCCTCCTTGAGCTCGAGCTTCACCTTGTTGGAGTCAAGCTTCGCGGCTTCAAGCACCTGCTGTATTATCAGGGTGAGACGGCCGACCTCTTCTATTATGGTTGAAACGTAATCCTTCTGCTCGGCATTGAGGGCTCCGACCCCGCCCTCGTAAAGAAGCTTGGAGTACCCGTTTATGCTCGTCAATGGCGTCTTCAGCTCATGGGTTATGTTGTATATGAACTGTGACTTTAGATCGCTTGTCGACTTGAGCCTGCCCATATTTATCGTCAAATCCCGTATCGCGGATTCCTGTTCGTTGATCTTCCTGCGCGTGGCGAGCTCCTTGGTGACTATGATGAAGCTGGAATTCCCGTCTATGTCCTTGAACGCGCGCATGGAGTGCGTTGCCGGCACCTTGGTGCCGTCCTTGGCGTTCAGGTCTATGTAGGAGTTGTCGACCTTGTTGCCCTTCCTCACGTAGGACATGTCGCGGTCGAGTATCGAAGGGTCGGCGTACAGGTTCTTTATGTCCTTGCCTACGAGCTGGTCCCGCGCGTAGCCCAGCACGGATTCTACGGGCATGTTGGAACTTTTTATCAGCCCGGTCGCATCCACGACCAGGACTATGTCCGAGGTGCTGTCTATGAAATCTGAAAGAGTGGACTGCATGTTGGCCACGTACTGCTCGGAGCGGGCATTCGCGAAAAGCAGCACGTACCCGTTCGGCAGCTTGGATGCGACGTAGCGTATCAGCACTGGAGCGGAATCTGCGCTTATCAGGTTCATGGAGCCGGAGGTGCTGCGCGCGCCCTTCGACAGCTTGTCCTTCAGCTCGACCCTCTCGCCGACCGGCACCATGTCCGTTATCACCTTGCCGATGACCAGGTCGCTCTGGTAGCCCATGACCTTTTCTATGCCTTCGGTCACGTTGGTCACCGTCAATCCGTCGTCGAGGTACATCACGCCGACGTAGGCCGACTCCCCGATCAGTTCGAGTACCTTCCTGAACTTCTCCAGCTCGGTCACGTTCTGCACCGAGACGTGCATCAGCCTTTCGTTCACCGGCCTCGATGACAGGGAGTACACGCGCATCGCATTGTTCAGGTTCAGCTCCGTCCTCGCGCTGCCCGACGACAGCTGCTTGACGTCAAGGTTGAGTATCTTTTTTATCTCGCTGGTCTGCACGTCGTAGCCGAACTCGTTGATCGCGCTCTTGTTCGCCTTCACTATCGAGCCCGTGCTCGAGACGAGCAATTGCGGGGTTATGCTGCTGAAGGCGCCGTCGAAATAGCTTGCAAGCTTCGCGCTCCTGCTGCTCTCGTACTTGTACATGAGGGCGAAGCCCATGAACGAGGCGCCGAACGAGACGCTGCTCATCAGGTCTTCCGTGAACTTGTTCTCGCTGTTGGAGAGCAGCTCCATCACGGACACGACCTTGCCGCCGGCGGTGACCGGCAGGATGGCGCAGCTCTTATAGCCCCGGTTCTTGTAGCCTATGAATTCGGGGAACGAGGAGAATTCGCTGAGCTGGTTGTCGATGTACGGCTTCCTCGTGTTGAGGACATAATCGAGCAGGGCGCTGCTCTTGTAGTCGCCGCTGTAGATGTTGGTCATGCCGACCTTGTCTATGCCGAAGTAATCGGATATTATCTTGGTGAAGTTCCTCGTGAGCTCCTCTTCGCTGACCGCGCTGTTCGTGACGGGTATAAGGTCAAGGAGCAGCTTGCTTATGACCATCTCGTGTACCATAGCAACATACCCATTCAAACGAGTGCAACCATTCAATCAGCTACATGAATGTAGAATTTTCGTAGCTATTTAGCAGAGAACTTATTTAAGACTATTTTGTGAGTTCCTATCGGGTGGCAGTATGCGCGACATAAGAGGCTTGGTCGCGAGAGCCCTGAAGGACATGGAGCTCGCGAAGAGGTGCAGGCAGAGAAAGGAGTACGCAGCGACTACATTGCTCTACAACAAGGCGATAGAGAGAGTGCTGAAGGCCCTGTTCATAAGCAAGAAGAGGAAGGAACCCCCCATGGGCGCGTCGGCGGTGTACCTGGCTTCGAACGTTAGGATGCCGGAGGAAATAATGACCGGTTTGCTGTCGGC
>CAIOIN010000094.1 GCA_903858385.1 uncultured Microcaldota archaeon
AGAGAACGGCGGGATGACGGATCATCATCATCATCGTCATCCTCATCATCCTCATCAAATTGACAAAACCGAATATGGGTCTGAATCCATTCTAAGGCTTCTCTCTGCGTATATGCGACCGATCCCAACCAAATCGCTGACTCGCATAAGGAAAGGAGAGATTCATACTTTTGAAGGTCAAGCAGGCGGAACGCAAGACTGTCTTTATCGGCGACGATGCCGATCGCTCGAAAGAGAATAAATAACGGGATCGGAGTCTTCGACACCCGTGGATCCAGAAATACAGAAAACGCAGGTCTTTCTCGCGCCGGTGGTTCCTTTTTTGTTCTCCTCCTCCTCCTTCTTCTTCTCCTTCTGCCCGTCGGGGTTTCGTGTTCGCCCAAAATACACGAACATCGATAAACAGCGGATGATGTCGACGACGACCGGATCTGGATTCCGCGAATTTCCTGTTCCTCGTCTTCTTCCTGCTGTACACCTCATTCTACGCCGGTTCGGTCATCTACGGCGTCGACTGGCGCTTCATGCTGAGCCTCATAGCGCAGGCGTGCCTATTCGGCGGCTTCGCAGTCTCAATGCTGGTGACATGGGCGGGCCAATTCGCGAAGAGGATCGCAAAGAATTCCAAGCTCGCGGGCTATGCAATCGCTGCCGTGGCAATCGTCATACTTGCATCGCCCATCTGTCTTTTGATGCCCAAATTATCGGTCAGTACGGCCGGCATACTGCAGGCGCCTGACGCCAGGTTCTATGAGGGATTTGTTTACAATGAGAGCAGCGCGATACCGCAGAACTGCATCGTTTACACTTATGACCCCCCGCTGTTCAACCTGAACAACAGGACCGCGATACAGATAGGCGACATGTACAACACCAGCCAGTTGGCAAAGTTCGAAAAGCAGTACGGCTGCATCGTGCTCGACTATGGGTACTGGTGCCACACCCCGAACAGCCTGTGCGGCTACGCCAACCGCACCTTCAACCTCACCCCGATAAGGACTGCCAACTTCAGCAGGTTTGGCTACACATACGGCTTCTACTACCTAACGGAGAAATAGCATTCAGAGATTCCTGAATATTGTTTTGAGTATCACGTAGCCGTCCTTGAAACCCCTCAGCTTCGCCTGCTCTTTGGACCTCTGCTTCTCGAAGCTCGGCACTTCGAGGATCTTCATGCGCCTCTTCTGGGCCTTTATGTTTATCTCAGTCTCTATGCCGAAGCCGTCTTCTTTCAGGTCAAGCTTCTTCAATACTCCGCGGCCGAAGCTCCTGTAGCCGTAGCACATGTCCGTGTAGTGCGAGCCGTACAGCAGGTTGACGATGTGGACGAACATCTTGTTGCCGAACCTCCTTATCAGCGGCATGTCGTCGGATCCGCCCCCGGTCAGGAATCTTGAGCCCGTGCAGATGTCATAGCCCACTTCTATCCCGGCTATCAGCAGCTTCAGCTCATTGGGCCGGTTGGAGAGATCCGCATCCATTGATATGATTATGTCGCCCCGCGCCGCGCTTATCCCTTTCCTGAGCGCGTAGCCCTTGCCTATGCCCTCCTTGAGCACGATTGCTCCAAGCCTCTTCGCGATGCTCGCCGTGCCGTCGGTGGAGTTCCCGTCGACGACTATCAGCTCGTAGTCGTACCCGTCCATTATTTTTTTTATGCCGCTCACCAGAGCCCTTATGTTTCCCTGCTCGTTGAGCGTCGGTATCACTATGCTGACATACGGCCTGCTCATTGCGCCACCGCTGCGGCATCATGCTTCGGGGCTTCGCCAGCAGCAGGCTGATGTGCCTTCGGCT
>CAIOIN010000095.1 GCA_903858385.1 uncultured Microcaldota archaeon
CATCCTGGAACCGGACGGCAGGGGCCTCAAGAAAGCGGTGGTGCAAAGCACGCTGTCGTTCACTACGCGGGTTTCCTTCGGCACACCCTTCAGCGCATAAGAGGCGCGCAGCCTTGCCAGCTCTATAGCTTCTGCCGCATTCTTGCTGCTTGCGGCTACAAGCACGAACGCATCTTCGGCGCCGAGTTTCAGCTCCTTGCTTAACGCTTCAAGCTCTTCGCTCTCGAAGCCGTAGCCCTCAAGTTTCTCGTCGCTGTGGATTATGCCGTTGACTCCAGCTTTTTTCGCGTAGTCACTCATCTCCGTGCCCAACCTTCTGCTCGGGGCTATCTCAGTGCCGATCATCCCCTTGAAGCCACGGAGCGCGCATGCCATTACGCGCAGGTCCTTCTGTTTCTTTATGATCCCGACCTTTGTCTTAGCAAAAATCTTGGTAACGTCCTTCGCGGCTTCGACCTTCGCCCCGGCCTTCAGGAGCTTCTCCATTATCTCCAACAGCTTCTGTTGCCTCTTTATCTCCACTTCCAGGAACTTATCGATGAGATTGACCTCCTGCGCCCCCTTTATCTCGACGCGGGCGCCGCCCTTTATCGACATGTTGACGTCCTGCCGTATCGAGCCGATGCCCCTCTGCATCTTGCCCGTCAGCCTCAGCAGAGTGCCTATGTGCAGCGCGAGATCCCTTGCCACTGTCGGATTCGGTATGTACGGATCCGTATCCACTTCTATCAACGGGATGCCGAGCCTGTCTATGCTGTAGATCACGCTCTCCTCGTCGCTCTTCACTATGCCGCACGATTCCTCCTCGAGGAACATGGAAGGCAGATTCACCTTTATGCCGTTAAGTTCTATGCTGCCGTTGAGCGCCACCATTGCGGTCCTTTGGAAGGCGCTGGGATCGCTGCCGTCTATCACGTTCTTCCTCATGGGCTGTATCTCGTCGACTATCCTCATCTTCAAAGCGGTCGCCACGGAGAGCGCTATGTCCAGTGCCTCCATGTTTATCGTGTGCGGCGGCTCCTCGTCCAGTTCCACAAGGCAGGTGTCATCGTTGAAGACGTTGTACTTGAAGCTACGGCTCCTCAACTCCTCGAACTGCGCCGTGGCGTCTATCGCGCCGAGCTCCCCCGCTACCGCTCGCTGGTAGCGGACAACGCTCGCGACCGGTTTGTGATCCTCCTTCACGAGAGCAGGGCATGCGCAGAACAGCTTCTCCTTGGTTGCGAGCCGCTGGTGGACCTCGAGTCCGCACATGAACCCTATGCTCTTGTAGTAATCATCCATCCCAACTCCCTGAAAAGCATAAACAGAGTGGTTGGTGCGAAAGAGTATTTAAGGCTTTTTGGGATTCCATCCATTGCGAGCGCAATAATATCCGGTGCGCCTGCAATCGAAAGCCGTTTCATCCATACAACTATAAAAAAGCACATGTTTGTATAAATTGTGCGTCTATACAACATAAAATTATAGGCACATTATAACTTTTATGTTCTAATCATTATTATCACGCCCCTGATTACGCCGAGAAA
>CAIOIN010000096.1 GCA_903858385.1 uncultured Microcaldota archaeon
CGCAAGGGAATACCGTTAGGGATAACAAGGCATGTCCCAAGAATGAGGACGAAGAGAAGGAGAAAGACCGCCGGGTTATGCCGCACGCCTTACCTCCACCGCCGCTATCCGTTCAAACTCAAAGCGAGTCATCATCTGAATCTGGCCGCCGACGTACACGAGGGCAGGCCACGAGATACGGTCGAGGTTCATCAGGGGTTTGGCATAACAGCGGCAGTTATAGATATCTCCCGGAGCATATGGCGCAGGAGCACGCTTTTCCCCGACCAACGCTTCAGGGCTTGCCGGTTCTGCCCATGCGATGATCGTACCGTCCATGCGCCTATGAGATAACCTTACGCGGGCATCCTTCGATGTTACCCATTGATACCATGGCAGGTTAAGATATTCTGCCCTCGTCCTCGTGAGGGCCGTAGACGCCTTGCTGGTCTCCGTTCGGGCGATAAGGTTGATTCGCCCCCGGCTCACGCCTGGGAATTGTTCTTTAAGGTCATCCGCAATATCGGACGCCCGTCTGCCCTTTTGCGCCTCCGTCTTGATGAAATTGGCTACCTGAGCCGAAATATCCAGCGGGAAGGTCGATATCAACCGGGCATTTTCGTTGACGATTTGAAGCATCCTCGCGCCAGTCGGTCCTTGCATCTCACGTTGCAGCGCCTCGTAAATCATGCGGCCCCTGGATGACTCGCTCGCTGCTTCGCGCCAAGTCCGTGCTGACTCCACGCGCAAGCTCGTCACCATGCGAGATGCGGCGGCGTAGGCCGTCTCTCTGAAAGTATCTGTCGTGACGAAGTCTTGGAGGGCGGTGAGGATATCAAAGGGGTCCACAAGATCGGCGGGCAGGAAGGACAAAAAACGATCCATGAGCCGCTGAAGAGTCGAGCGGTACGTCTCTTCGATGCGCAGAGAAGAGGACCAATCATCGGCGGTCAAGGAATATCCTTTTGCATCTTCATGACTTCCTTCTGCCCTTCATCGTAGGCAGTTATTTCATCTTGCGACAAGTCGGCGAGGAGTGAGAGGAACTCCCCGGCGTGCACCATTTCTTCTCTTGCCACCGAGGCCATAACGACCCTGACAAGCGCGTTGTCGGTCGCCGTCGCTATTTGCTCGTACATCTGGATTGCCTCATATTCGGCGGCAATTGCCAGACGGATAGCGCGGACTGTCTCGTCAGGAGAAAGACGCCGGTCGAGATCGTTGCCGGAGAAAGGAGACTCAAATTTAGGCACGTTTCACCTTGGCCCATATGCGAGAGAGGAAAGAATCTGTCGTTTTATATTCCTCTGCTGGGTCAAAGCCAAGAATCTCAATTACATCCTGCGGCGTCTTTTCCATTTCTTCATCATCGGGATCATCAATATCTATGTCGTTTTCCTCTATCATGCCCCTACCGCCTTTCTCCAATCCATGAATACCATTGGGTTTATGTATGCCTGCAACGCTACGACAGGTGTGTTACCGAGTTTTGTAGACACTTGCCTTGCAATCTCCATAACCTTCTTTTTATAATCTTTCTCATTGGTGGGAGCATCGGTTTTGCTTATGGCCTCGATTGCCGTTGTTGTACCAAGATGTGTTCTGAAGTCTTTCGTTTTAAATTCATGGCCATCAAGTGAGTGGGCGTGTTCAGAAAGTTTTGAAGCATTGGTGTTGAATATTCTTCCGTTATCTCCCGCCGTCTTCTTACGCTCAAGCAGCATTCTAGCGAGGTCTTTATCCTGCACTGGGATGTTGAGATCAACGCCTTTCTTTCCTGTATAGCGCATATAAACGGTCCCGTTTTCCTCTACAATGTGCCGTCCTTCAAGGGTTGTAGCTCCGAAAGCTTTCTTTTTTGCGTGCATTTCCTTATCGTTGCCCGGTCTTATGCCTGTCTTCATAATCAACGCAAGACAAGCGGCTCGCTCGTCCGTGCTTATACTCTTTTCATTCTCTTTCCAAATGGCATTAAACTC
>CAIOIN010000097.1 GCA_903858385.1 uncultured Microcaldota archaeon
CAATTTTGTCTTGATGATTGGCGACTACCTCATATTCGTTGAGGTGGCGCTTGCGGCTGTGGCTTTTGGCTCGATAGTCACGCTGAAGAACTACAAGAAGATAGTCAAGGGATTCGATAGGACCATGTTCAAGATAAGGAGGTACAAGGTCATTGGAAGGGCATCGAGGCTGGTGTCCTGATCTGATGCCTCATGGAGCTAGTTTGAGCATGCTCTGCCCTCCCTTTTTCTCTGTTTTCTTCCTGCCAAGAAGGTCTAGTTCGCCGAAGATGCCTGCATAGCCCGGTTCTATGTGTATCTTGTTCTCGCGCACGTTCTTGACGGCCTGCGCGACGTCCTCGCTTGACTGCTGCGCTATCTCCTCTATCTTTGCATCGATGAGCACATTGAATTCGGTGCCGAAGTGCCCTATCAGCTTCGAATACTCTTCGTCTATTATTGGGGAGTATACGCTTTTCCTTAGCGCATAGGCGAGTATCTCCCTCAGCGGGACTATGTACGTGAATGACGGCGCGTTGTTGGGCCTGAACCCCAGCTCCCTATCGGCAAGATCAAGAACGCGGTGCAGCACGCCGACCACGAGCTTCTTGCCGCAGACCGGGCATGCGGTTATGCCGCTGCCTGGTGCCGTCGAAAACTGGCAGTTCTTGTGACCGTCGTAATGGTACTTGCCCTCTTCCGGATAAAATTCTATGGTGCCTTTGAACCTCTTGCCGTCCCTGTCATGTATCGCGCTTATGACCGTTCTGTAATCGAAGTTCTTTTCGAGTTCGAGGACGTTCGCTTCCCTGCCCATTTTCGGGAGCGAGTGCATGTCACTGTTCGACAGCAGCGTGTACTTGTCAAGCTCAGAAACGCACCAGTTCATTGGCGGATCCGACGACAAACCAGTCTCCAGTGCAAAGATGTGCTTTTCCTGATCTTCATAGGCGTCTTTGATCGAATTGAAGCCGGATATGGAGCCGAGCACGCCGAAATATGGCGTCCATGCATGGGCTGGAAAGACGAGCGCGTCGTTGTCTATGCCGAATACTATCTCCACAAGCTCTGCTGCGCTCATGGAGAGTATCGGCCGCCCATCAGAATCCAATATGCCGCGCTTCAGAAGAACTTCTCTCAACGCCTTGACCGAATCTATGCTGGGCAGAGCGATGCAGTTGTGTATCTTCTTCAGCGTCTTGTCGGAGGCGTTGAATATCGTGCAGACCTCGCCGCTAAGTATGAACTTCACGCCGGTGTTCGAGCCTTTGAGCTTGAACAGGCCCTTGCCGTCGCCCTCTTCGAGATTCGCGCTTATCTCTTTCAGCCAGGAGCCGTGCAAAAAGTCGCCTGTGCTTATGAGGCTTATGCCCTTCTCGATGGCTGCGCTTTCCATCCCGTTGAGCGTTATGTTCTGGCTGCAGGCCATCGCAAATCTGGAGTGCGTGTGGAAATCCGCTATAACTTTCATAATAGCCATCAGTTTCTTGTTGTAACGCCGTTCTTTGGACAGATGTGGTTGATGGGGCACTTGCTACAATATGGAATTGTCTGGCATATCGCCCTGCCGTGGTTCTTCATGACATACGCGATCTTGCTCCAATATGCTTTGGGTATTCTTTCCTTTAAGTCGGTTTCTATCTTATCGGATTGCTTGTTCTGGCTCAATCCCAGCCGGTACGAAAGCTTTATCACCCAGGTATCGACAGGTATCCCTTCGACTATGCCGTAGGCGTTTATCAGTATCGTGTTTGCGGTCTTCCTCCCCACTCCGGGCAGTTCAATCAGTTCTTCCATCTCGTCAGGCACTTTGCCGCCGTACTTTTCCACCAGCGTCTTGCACGTCTTGATTATGTTCTTCGCCTTGTTGCCTGCGAAGCTCACGCTTTTTATCGCTTTTGTCAGTTCTTCTTCGTCTGCGTTCGCGTAATCCCGTGCTGTGTGATATTTCGAGAACAATGCCGGAGTTGCCTTGTTCACGACTTCGTCGCGTGTTTGTGCGGAGATCACTGCGGCAGCAAGAAGATCAATGGGTGTCTTGAAATCGAGGTAGTAATGGGAATCCTTGTACACGTTGTTGAGAATTTTTACAAGCTCTGCGGCATCTTTTTGCGGGAGCAATTTGTATTCTGCCATGGTTGAAATCCACAGTATAAATATTTATCAATGCTTATTTTCTGCAATGGACGCTACGAAGGAAAGAGCAAGAGTTGTAATTAAAAGGCTTAAGGTGCGCTACCGCAAAGACATGCACACCAGTCTCGAGCATTCTAATCCTTGGGAGCTGCTGGTCGCGACCATTCTGTCTGCGCAGGCACAGGACAGGCAGGTAAACAAGATAACAAAGAAGTTGTTCAGGAGGTACGGCAAGATTAGCGATTACTGCGCGCTGACACCGAGTAATCTGTACCCTTATGTGAAGAGCATAGGGCTTTACAAGCAGAAAACCAAGAGCATAATCAATGCAGCAAAGTTGATAAAGAAAAATTTCGGTTTGAAGGTGCCAAACAGCATGGAAGATCTGATCACATTGCCGGGAGTAGGAAGGAAAACCGCCAACGTGGTGTTGTCCAACGCCTTTGGCATAAACACGGGCATCGCGATAGACACGCATTGCATCACCGTATCGAACAGGCTTGGATTCGTCAGGACGAGAGACCCGGAAAAGATAGAGACCCGGCTCATGAAACTTTTCCAGAAGGATGAATGGGGCAGCATAAATCACCTGTTTATAGCTCTTGGGCGAGATGTCTGCACTGCAAGGGCAAAATACTGTGAACGGTGCGTGCTAAATGACGTATGCCCTTCGAGCAATGTGAGACCATGAGAGCCTGTCTTTTCAGCGGAGGCAAAGATTCAACACTTGCAATCCATAGGATGCACGACATTGGCAAGGACGTAGAACTGCTCATCACCTTTGTGTCGGATAACGCATTCAGCTACATGTTCCATAAGGCAGCCATAGAATTCACCACGCTCCAGGCGGAAGCTCTGGGCATGAGGCAGGTGATGTACACGACAAAGGGGGAGAAGGAGAAGGAGCTTGATGATATAGAAAGGGCGTTGAAGGAGAATCGTGTTGACGAGCTGGTGACGGGCGCGGTTGCAAGCGCTTACCAGAAGGATAGGATAGAGAAGCTGTGCAAGAATCTATCAATAGATTGCATATCGCCGCTCTGGGGGATAGAACCGGAAAAGGAGTTGTTGGAGATATCGCGGACATTTAAGGCGATAGTGACTCAGGTATCGGCAGAAGGCTTTGACAAGAGTTATCTTGGCGCAGTAATAGACGAGAAGATGATAGGTAAGCTGAAGAAACTGCAGGAAAAGTACAGGATAAACATGTCATTCGAGGGTGGAGAGGCGGAGTCGTTTGTTCTTGATGCACCACTTTTCAAAAAGAGGATAGAAGTCACTAAGGCGCACACAGAATGGTCCGGCACGGTCGGAAAGTACGTGATAGAAGAGGCGAAACTGGAGAAGAAATAGGTTATAATAGGATTTCATTGTTGTAATTATTGGTATTTGCATGTTCCTATCAAACAGAAGCAGGTACGCTTTCAATCCAATAGAAGAGGAGGGTAAGGTCGCACTTGAGCTAGAGAAGAGAGGCAAGAAGATCATAAAGCTTAACCGGGGCGATCCGACAAAATTCTTCCCCACTCCCAAGTACATAATCGATGCCTACGTTGACGCGCTTAGACTCGGTAAGACCGCTTACTCCAAGGCGGACGGAGACGAGATGCTGAAGGATGCGATAATCAAGAGGTATAGAAGAATGTACGATCTCCGATTCAAGGACGACGACATAATAGTCACGGCTGGTATAACGGAGGCTCTGTCGTTCATCAACAGCGCTTTGATAAACGACGGAGACAGGGCAGTCCTTCTTAGACCGGCATACCCCATGTACATGCCGCAGCTCGAGCTCTACGGAGGCAAGGCGCTGATGGCACAATATGACGAAAAGGATGGCTGGAACGTTCATCTTGACGTCCTGCGCAAGACGCTCAGCGATGCAAAATCGAGAGGCCTTGCAAAAAGGATAAAGTACATGATGGTGACGAACCCGAACAATCCGACAGGCACGGTCCTTGATAGGACGGTTCTAGAAGAGGTGGTCGAAATCGCAAACGAGTATGACGTGATGCTCATAAGCGATGAGATATACGACGAGATTATCTACAACGGCGCGAAGTTCACGAGCATGAGCAAGGTAGCGAAGGGGGTGCCACATATAATACTGAACGGCGCCTCGAAGGACTACGATTCTACCGGCTTCAGGATAGGCTTTGCAATCGTGCCGGAAGAGGATGGCAAATCGAAGGACTTGAAGGAGATGCTGTACAACTATGCGACCGTGAGATTATCGGTCAACACGCCCGCGCAGTACGCGGTTGCAGCGGCCATTAACAATGTGAAGGAGCACAACAAGTCGATAAAAAAGATGGTAAAGGAGATTGAGAAACGCGCGAACCATGCTACAACACTTCTGAAAGAAAGCCAGTACTTCGATGTCGTGGAGCCAAACGGGGCGTTCTACGTGTTCCCGAGAATACACATGGAAAAATTGAGACTGAAGAATGATAAGGAGTTCGTGGACCTGCTGCTCAAGGAAGAGGACGTGCAGGTAACCAGGGGGTCGGGTTTCGAGGAGCCCTCGCATTTCAGGATAGTTGCACTGCCCCCAAAAGAG
>CAIOIN010000098.1 GCA_903858385.1 uncultured Microcaldota archaeon
CTGACGAGGTACTGCAATCGCATAATACACATAAAGGACGGAAGGATAGAGAAGGACGTGTACGTGAAGGACACGCATTCGAAAAAGAAGTGATGCTTATAATCGAGGACGGTAGATCAAAATGAAAACGAAAACGATGATTAATGGAATGAAGCTGTTGGCGCTCTTTGCGATTGTTACGGCATTGGTAGGAGTCACGTCGTTCGCGACCACCAGCGGCCCGACGCCGATCCCGCCTGCGCCGAGCTTCCAGATAAGCACGACGGCCACGGTGCTGTGCAGAGGCGTGACCAACAACGTACCAATCACCATAACGAACTTAGGGAATTCCTACAAGCCGGTGATGGAGAGCGTGCAGGTTAGCCTGAGCGGCAGCGGCATCTATGACGTCGGGCCATCCATAGACGTATCGAACATAGTAAAGAACCTGACGCTGGGCATACCCGTTTTCGTCTCGGTTGGCACGCCGGAGACGCTCACGGTCGTTCAGGTGCCGATAATCTACAATTACCTGAACTATTATTCGGACAGCGAAACACGGACGCTGACCTTCGAGGTGGAAAGCTGCCCGACGCAGCTGGTGATGAATGTATCGCCGTCGGTGTTCGTCACCGGCCTCGTGAACAATGTGACGTTCAGCTTCACCAATACAGGCAGCACCGCGCTGCAGAACATATCGACAACGCTGCAGGCAAGCTCGAAGGACATGGCAGAGGAGATCCAGTTCCTCGGAGTGCAGCCGATAAGGATACCCTTGCTCCCGCCAGGGAACACCATAAGCATAGACCAGACCCTGTACGAGAACGTGTCGCGCACATTCACCATCAACATGACAGCCACGCTGTTCAACGGAACCAATCCCGAGGAGATTCTGGAAGGTTTTACCGTGTTCTCGGAGGGAACGATAAACATGGTCCCGTCAAGCATAACCGTGTCGCCTTCGAACGTGACTGCAGGTAGCATATTCTCCACATCATTCGTCGTCACGGATACGGGTACGGTAGGTGCATCGGGCGCCACGGCCACGGCCCTAGTGCCGAAGGGCTTCAGGGCCTACGGCTCGAACTCGGAATACTTGGGAGACATACAGACCGACACGCAGACGCCGATCAGCCTGACGCTGATCGCGAATTCGACTGTGAAGAGTGGGGATTATGTCATACCGATAGTGCTGGCATACCAGAACAACCTGAAGGATAATCTCAACACCACGATAGATGTCCCGGTTACCGTGATTGGAAGCGGCGGCACCGTCACGAGCGGAGGCAGGACGTTCACCTCCAACTCACTGCCCAACGGGACCTATGCGAGAAGAGGCGGCGGAGGCAGCGTGCTGATAGAAGCGGTGCTTGTTATCGCAGTGCTGGCCCTGGCATATCTTTATCTCAAAGAAAGAAAAAAGACGCACGGTAAAAAGTGAACGTTCCATGGATTTAAAGGACATCTTCTGGATGAGCTCGAAGCAGCTGAACGAGAAGAGAGTAAGGACAGCGCTGACCATACTCATGGTAGTCATAGGCGTGGCTTCGATAGTCGCGCTCACATCGTTGACTGCAGGTGTGGGCCAGAGCATACAATCCACGCTGTCGTCTCTTGGGCCCACGTCCATAATCGTGACCGCTTCAAGCGGCACGGCTTTCACCACGGCCGATGTCTCGAATCTTGAAACATTGCCGAACGTGAGCAGCGTGACTCCGATAGTGACAGGACAGGGGCAATTGCTGATCAACGGCAACACCTCATCGGTAGAGATCATAGGCATATCGACCACGGGGCTTGAGACTCTACTAGGAGGCAACGTCAGCCTTTACCAGGGCTCGCTGTATGATGACGATGTGGCGCCGTTGGCGGTCATAGGGCACGGCATCGCATTCTCGTCTGCGACTTCTACAGACCTGCAGACCGCGGAGGTCGGACAGACTGCGACAGTAGAGATAAGCAGCGGGGCAGGCAGGAGCGGCACGACATCCAAGGTCGTCGTACCGGTGGTGGGCATAATGAACGCGTACACGTCGGTGCTGCCCATAGACAGCGCCGTCATAGTCTCCATGCCGTTCGCGAAGGTGCTGCTCAACAAATTGTCGTTCAACGAGATGCTGATAAAGGCAAAGGATACCGGCAGCGTCAGCAGTCTTGCATCGCTCGTCACGACCATATACGGCAACAAGGCCAGGGTGATGGACACCGAACAGCTGGCAAGCACTGCGGCTTCGATAATCGGCGCGATCAGCCTCCTCTTCACCGCGATAGCGGGGGTGTCGCTGCTCGTGGCCGCAGTGGGCATAATGAACGTGATGCTCATGGCGGTGACTGAGCGCGTGCATGAGATAGGCATATTCAAGGCGGTGGGCTTCGAGAACAGGATGGTGCTGATGATCTTCCTGTTCCAGGCTCTCATCATAGGATTCATAGGAGGCATTATAGGCCTGGGCGTCGGAGCCGGGGCGGCCTACTCGCTGTCATCCGTGCTTAGCTCGAGAAGTGCAACGGGCACGACCGGAGCTCCCACAACAACCGCATCGAGCTCATCGGGATTCAGTAGGACGGGAGGAAGTGCGGGTTTGGCTGCCGGAGGAGGTGGAAGAGCAGCCACGACCGGCGCAGCCACATCATCGATCTCCATACACCCGGTCTTCACGCTCGGGGTCATATCGGAGGCGATAATCATAGCGGTGCTGGTCAGCGTGCTTGCCGGGGTATACCCGGCGTGGAAGGCCTCGAAGATGGAGCCCATAGACGCGCTGAGGCAGCTCTAGCCTAGAAGCAAAGGAAAAAGAATTATAGGGCTTTTTCAAGGTCTGCGAGCACCGCCCTTATCTTCTGTGCCGCCAAGTGGTTCCATTCCTTGGGCTGGCCGTAGATGCCGACCTCTATGAAGTTCTCATTGGGGCAGTACTTGGTGTAAAGCGACACGAGCGTCTTGCCCACGGCGAATTTGTCATCCCTGTAGTATATCCCGCTGCCGATGCGGACATCCGCGACCTCATGCTTCAGATCCCTGCGGGGATTGACGAGCCCGTGTGCAGCCTCCAGCTTTATTTCCATCTCTTTTGGCGGGATGACCTCATCGACTCTGAAGAGGAATGCGATTGATGAATGGCCATACTGGTTATGCTTGTAGACAAGCATGCTGCTCACGCCTTTTGGCAGCCCAGGTTCATTTGATCTGCGCAGGAGCGATGATTCCGATGCCTTCGACTGCAGGGCGTTGTCAAATTGTGCGGTGATTGATGGATGTTTCGACAGTTCGGTTGTCATGTTGTCACTGTTATTGACTGTTATTAACAGACCCTTCTCTAGCGCAGATATTTATGCATTATCGGAGGGAACGTTCATCGACGAATTTGCGGTTTTTGCGCTTTGTGACAAAAAGTATAATCGCTGCAATGACGAACCAGAAGGCAATATCGATCACAAAACCTGATGGATCGAAACGCCATGGATTGTACTGCGGGGCGATCACCAATCTCCGGACCCATGCAATGGGATAGCCATACCATGTCGCACCAGTGAGCATGTAGGGCGTACTGTTCAGGATGCCGGTAAAAAGCGTGACTGCGACCGCAGTCGATGCTGATATGAGTATCTTCACAGTATTTCGCATATGAATCAATTGTCGCTCTCTATGTACTTCAGCGTGTCGGTGCTGCCGGGGGTGTGCGGCGATCCAGACACTACGATGTAGCGCTTTATGCCGTTCCTCTTCGCGATCTCTTTGACCTCTTCGAACATGCGGTCCACGGTGCCGTACCTTCCTATCACTATAGACCTCACTCCGTAATACAGGCTTAGCCTCTTCCTAACTTTTTCGTCCATGGTGAGCGCTATGAGGTCCGTGTTAGGCCTGAGCCTGGATATCATCTTCGCGGTGAAGCCGGTCTGGGTCGGTATGAATATGCAATCCGTCTTGAACTCGTCGGCAAGGTTCGAAGCGGCGAAGGCTATGCCTCCGTTTATTGAGGTTACCTTCGGGTACTCTTTCGTTAGTGTGGTGGGTATGCCTTCCGCAACCTTTGCCGCTCTTGAGAGAAACCTTACTGCCTCGACAGGATGCTTTCCCACGGCGGTCTCGTCGCTCAGCATCAGGCAGTCTGCGCCTTGGGCGACCCCGTTAGCTATATCGTTCACCTCTGCCCTTGTCGGCGAGAGGTTGTTGATCATGCTGGTGAGCAGCTGCGTTGCGAGTATGGCCGGCTTTCCGAGTCTCCTTGCCGCGCCTATTATCGTTTTCTGCGCCTCCGGTATGTGCTCGAGGCTAACGCCCATCGCAAGGTCGCCCCTTGCAACCATGACGCCGTCAGCTTCTCTTGCTATGCCGTCTATGTTGCGCACCGCGATCTTTCTTTCTATCTTCGCCACTATCGGCGCGTCGCCGCATGCCTTCCTCATCTTTATTATGTCTTCTCCGGACTTCACGAACGACATGCCGATTAGATCAAAATCATTCTTCAGCACGAACCTTGCGAGATCGAGGTCCGCGCTTGTCGGAGCGGATATGCTCATGTCCGCACCGATGATGCTTATCCCCTTCCTGCTGGACATTTTTCCGTCGGCAACCGCTTTCGTCACGACCTTGGCGCCGTTTATCTCGCTGATGCGGAACTTCGCGTCGCCATCGCCTATGTCCACGTATGCCCCGACACGGGCATCCTTGTGGAAGTTCTCGTGCTGCACTTGTATTGCTCCTTTTGCAGCGCTGGAAGAGAAGGTTATGATGTCGCCTTTTTTGACCATTATCGGAGCGTCAAGCTTGCTTATCCTTACCTTCGGGCCCGGAAGATCCGCCAGGATGGCGATGTCCTTCTGCATGCTTGAAGCAATCCGTTTTATCGTCTCCGCAGTCGCTGCGCCTTCCTCCTTTTTCTCATGCGAGAAGTTTATCCTGACTATGTCGGCGTATTTCAATATCCTTTTCAGCGTTCCGGCCTTGCTTATGCTCGGCCCGTAGGTCACGATTATTTTCGTCTTTATCATAAGATCCCGTTGGCTGGTTGCAGAATGTCCATTACAGATAGCTACGAAAACGCTATTATGGCTTGCTAAAGCGCCATTGAAATGCGCGCCGCGCGCTGCATGCAACGCAAACGTTGTAATAAAGTGTTAAAAATATGCTGTTTCAACTACTGAACAGGATTGATGGATTATCAGTCTCGGTTTTGTGGTAACATGGGGTGGCGGGATCTGAATCTGTCTTACGGATATATCCTTGCCGGAATACTCGTCTGGTCCACACAGGCGTTCGTCTCCAAGATGCTTGTCACATCGATGGGCTTCCTGTCCGTTTACTTTTTCGCTTCGCTCTTCACCAGCATAACTGCGTTTGCCTGTTATTTGATCGTGTCCAAGGGCAAGCCGGATTTCAGTTTCCTCAAGGAGCCCCGAAAGGTGCTCGTGATGTCGGTATTCCTCACCCTTGCGAATTTCCTGCTCTTCGCGTCTTTTGGGATGCTGAGCGCATCGAACGTGGTCGTGATGCTTTACATGTATCCGATCTTCATGAGCGTCCTTAATTCGGTCATCATGAAGAAGGACATGAGTGGCAGCGAGATCGCCGGCCTGGCGATGGGTTTTGTTGGCATTTTCATATTTGCGACTAACGGGAACGTTCTGTCGCTGCACATAGACAACGTCTTCGCCAACGTGATGATACTCACGGCCGCGCTCGCCTGGGCGGCTTACCTGATAGTACAGAAGAAGTACAACTTCGACGAGTTCGGCTCCAACAGCGTCGCGTTCGCGCTTTCCGTTGTGTACGTGCTTCCACTCCTTGCAGTCGGAGCATTCCTGCCGAACGGGGTCGTGCTGCCAGGCCAGAATTCGTTCCTGCTGCTGCTGTACTTCAGC
>CAIOIN010000099.1 GCA_903858385.1 uncultured Microcaldota archaeon
ATTGACCAAAGCAGGAATCATATCCTGCAAAGACGTACAAACGATATCCGAATTAAATGTCGGCAGCTGCATGGTGCGGTTGGCGGAAAAAGAATCATCTGGAACTGCAAGAAAATTTCGTATGCGCAGAATAGAAGGAGTTCGCACCGAGATTTACGATCTTACAAGTGATTGCATGAACATATCCCTCTCAGGAAAAAAGTTCACCGAAGAGACTGAAAAGCTGGCCGCAAGTGCAGAAACAAGAAGCAGAATAATCGATTTCGCGAACGAGAACGGGCGAAACATCGATCTAATCGCTTTGATAAAGCTCATGTTCCGTCTGAGCATGAAACGCATCGATGTGGTACCATACCTGAAGGCATTGGGCGTAGACGATCTGTCAATAATGAAAGCCTGCGAAGCAGCCGGTGGCATAGCGCTAGAGCTCATGTGATGTGATGCAGACCGACAACAATGCGCTAATATGCGAGACTTTCCACACCCGCGCAGAGTTGCGCAGTCCGCTGTCTGACCTAAGAAATGCCATGAAAAATATGCCAAACGTAAAATGCACATCAACGGGCACAAGAATGCGTTATTCAATCCATGAAATTAACAAGCACGAAGCTCACGAAGTCACATTAGAGCTGACACCCAAAGAGATAAACTTCACTTTCTACCTGAAGGAACCCAATATCCAAGACCATAAACACAACTTGCTCAGATTCCTGTCAATTTTAGCGTATCTCAAAGACGTATACGCCATAAGCATGCGCGACATGTACGCCTATGTGATAGAAGCGCTAAGATACGACAATTACACGCCGGTACACAAGACCAGTAACACGATCTACCCATCAAATGAGCGCATGGATGCGCTAAACGACGTAAATGTATCACTATCACACGAACTTTCATTGAAAAACGAATGCATCAAAAAGATGGAAAAGCAGCTGGCCATATGCCTGTCCTTCAGCAAAGAGATAATCCAAAAACTTTCGCCAAGAAGCGACAACGCCTCTTCTAACTACGGTGAAGTCCTCAATACTGCCGGTATAGACAAGGGTCTTGCAAGCGAAATCCTATCCCTTATAAGCGAAGATACCAGCAGCGCTAAAAAAAGTGGTGGTTAACTTGACCGATTGTAGCTCTATGTTTATCCTGCTCTTCGCCACCGGTTCCGGTGCCTATAACAGTAATTATTATGTGTTACTGATACCTGCAGGTGCGATTATTTGTTTGGTCATTAAAAAACTGTCCGATATCGATTCAACAAATAAAAGAGTAACTATCCGAGAATGTGGCGATGCCGAATGCGTTGAAGTAATCAAAATCGAAAAGACACTTCTCCAATCCATTCTAGATCGCGTCAAAATGCTAGACAACAAACGGCTTGCTGTAAAAGGCATGGCCTTAAAGATAAATGCTTTCGCCGACGCAATGGCCGATGAAATCGGAAGCGAGCTTCAGGAATCCGAACTAACCAGATGTGTAAAATCAATAAAAAAAGAAAATAGGATTGTGCATGGCAATCTAATCTGCTCATCGGGCACACCCTATCTAGAAGCGAATGCCAGATCCTACTACGATCGGGCAATCTTAAATGGCGCGCTCAATATTAAAAAGAAGACGAATGCCAGAAAATTTCTAGAATTGTACGAATTCGTATGCTACACCGATCTGTGCCAAAATTCGATTAGGCACCAACCCCGAGCGGAACGTATCAAGATAGGCGTTCTAAATAAGACGGAGCTCGGAGAGCTGGCCTGTTCAGAAGTCCTATACAATAAAGGAAGTGCATTGTTGCTGTTTCAGGAACTCAACAATTCCGTCGAGGTGATCAAATGCTAATTTTTGTTGATTATGCTGCCAAAATTGGACTTTCCGCTGCTCTTCTCTTGTTCAATATGGGAGCCATATCCTTACTGTTAGGTCATGTGGCCGGAGTTAAAAATCTTGCCACGCTAGCCATGGACATCTTCTGTGGTGCCATATTACTTACGGCGTTTTCGGCACTTGCTTTGATTCTGTGATCATATGTTAGAGAATGTAAAATTATTTTACGCAAAAGGCAACCCCTATGAGATCTTATTTGCAGTGCTTACTGTGGGAATAACGTCTTTTTTCATTGCTTTCGTCATCTCAGAACTTGTTGGATTATGGTCAACCCAAATTATGAGATATTTTGCGCCGATCATGCTGCTTCTTGGCATCTTAATTGCAACATTGACCTTGTCAAAAAAAGCATTTGTTGTACCAAGAACATCAAAACTGCTACTGCTTGCCACCCTCTCAATATCCCTTGTAATATTGCACGCGATATTATGAAAAACAAACTGCGGTTTTACCGTTTTTCCACAATGCCTTCAAAAGGTATGGAAAAAGAAAGTTTTTTTGTCGAGTTGGGCAAAAGAGAATTTGTACTAATCTATGACATACCAAACCGTGCAACTCTTATGGGCTTACCTGAAGATGTCGCAGAATGCAAAGTTGAAGAGCTGCAGAAAATAATTCCCGGAATGAAATTAGAAAGTGTAGGCAGCAGCCCATTCAACGAAACACAACGCTTCGATGTAATATCATTCTATAAAAAACCAAAAGAGTTTGACAACGATGATACTCCTGATCCCCACGATTTGCACGATGCTTTTGAGCTTGCACGCAACGATTTCCTTGCAATAGCGTTTGTGCCTGTCGATATCAATGAGCTAAATAAAACAAAGAACTACATAGAAAAGACGTTAAGTAGAAGAAGTGTAAAAGAAACCTATTCAATACTAAAAAATACATTGCAATCGCGCATTAATATTTCCTCACAACGGGATATGTTCATCGAATCTGAAGAGGCAATAATGTTCAGTAACATGCTAGAATCAATCAATAATGCGATATTGACAAACGGTCCAATCTACAAATCGTTTTTTATAATACCTAGCGGTCCAAACAAAGTTCGCGAATTTATAAGTGCAAGATTCCTTATACTCGATTCATACGAAAGTACAGATTCACTCGAGTTGCTGCTAGCGAAGCTGAGCAATAAAAAGGCGTTCCCTTTCGGTCTGGAGCATCTCAAGCCCCTACTTGATCCTTATGGCGCCCAAAGGCTTAGCTACATCCTGCCAACCGTAGTACCTGCCATAAGAAGCGGCATAGATGTGGGCACATTCATGAAGAATGGTGCAACTGACACAAACATTAGCGTTAAGATAGATCCCTCTACAATGAATTTGGGCTTTATCATAACAGGGTTGCCTGGATCGGGTAAAACAACCGAGGCTATGGCTATAATCGATACCTTACTCAATGAAAAGGATGCTAGCAAAAAGCCAAAAGTGGTTGTGATAACCCCAACAACAGAATGGGACAAATTTTCTTCTTCGCATGGCATGTACCTCATCAAACCATACAAAGACAAGACTCCAATAAACCTCTTCAGGAAGCCAAAGTGTATAAACACAGAAAAATTTTACGAGAGCCTTGCAACAGTGCTTTCCAGCGCCTCTAATGCTGGACCGTACCAGAATCCAATGGAAAAATGCATGCTGAATGCTTTTAGAAAAGTTTATGCTAACGAAGACGAGCCAGATCCCATAGCCGTGTACGATGAGATAGAAAACTCAATAATAGAATTGCATGCAAAGCGGACCAATACCGGTGTGAAATATACAAAACATGGAGAAAACATACGATCCGCGCTTGAAAATCTCAGAGGCATACTAAGCAGGCCCGAATTCTCTGTGAAATCTGGTATAAAAATTGAGGATCTAATAAGTAATGGGGCAGTCTATAACATATCCAGCGCAAGCGGTACCACAAGAGCATACCTCTACGCGCTTCTGCTAAATCAAGTTTATGCAATAACCTCTAGCTTTGATGCAAGCGGCGATAGCGAATTGAGATTGCTTGTATGTCTTGAAGAAGCGCAGACAATGTTTAGCGACAAAGATTCTGCTGCTGTACAAGACATAAAGCAGCGAATACAAGACTTTAGAAGGCAGGGCGTAGGCCTGATGATCCTAACTCATAATGTCAACGATATAGATGCTGGTGTAAGAAGATTATGCCAATTGAAACTGTATTTAAAACAGGCGTCCGATGTTGCTACTGTCGCGTCAAAGGATCTTGTATTTACATATGCCGATGAAAACGACATTACTCTAAAATTGAAGTTGCTTGACTCAAGAGTTGGGGCATTCAGTTATGTCACAAAATCAGGCGTAGAAAAGATGACCCAAGATACCCTATTTATCCGGACAAAAGAGTACAATAGCGAAAGCGGTCAAACGCATGAAAATCCGCTAGACAATATCATAAAAAATAGTGTATCGACATTACCAAACGAAATTAACACCATCCTATACATAAAAGTGGATTCAAAAGACGCTCAAGCATGCAGGCTTACCACATCAATATGCACAATACGGCTTAAATATCTGGGCGAAGTAATTGCAGAGCATTCAATTGAGACGAACAGGACCATAACTCAAACCCTGCTTGAAGATAAGATATACAAATTGCAAATATTAGACAAAAAAAGTAAAATTCTAAAAGAATCCAACATAAACGCCAAAAATAAAATAGCCATCAACATATCCGAAGATAAAATAAGCATAACCGAGTCAAACTAGAACAAATATCTTAATCCTAAAAAGTCGGTTCGTATAGTGAGTGACTATATCATCTAACTTCTGTAGTCACCTATTTTTGTACCGTTATCAAAACAGTAGCAAACAATGCACAGTAAACTAATACTTATTTACCAAACGTTAATTCTAACCTTTCGCGACTCCCATCGGAACAAGTTTCGCTACGATGTCAGAGATCTTCGCGCCTTCTATGCTGTTCACTACGTCGTCGACGTTCTTGTAGGCCCATTCGGCCTCTTCGCTCACGAGCCTGATGTTCCTGACGCGCAGTTCTATGCCCTTGCTTTTCAAATCGTCTAATATCTTCGACACCGGTATCTCCCTTTGGGCCTGATGCCTTGACATTACCCTTCCTGAACCATGGCATGACGAGCCAAAAGTCTCACTCATCGCCTCGGCCCTTCCGGCAAGGACGTAGCTCGCAGTGCCCATGCTGCCTGGTATAATAACTGGCTGTCCGTACTGTCGATAATCCTCCGAAATCTCCTTCCTTCCGGGGCCGAACGCTCTGGTTGCGCCCTTCCTGTGCACGTAAAGCTTCATCCTCTTGCCGTCGACGTCGTGCTCCTCCAACTTGACTATGTTGTGCGTCACGTCGTAGACCAACTCCATACCTAAAGCATCGGCGCTCTTGCCGAACACCTCAGCGAAGCTCTTCCTTATCGAGTTCGTCATTATCTGCCTGTTGACGAATGCGAAATTGACTGCGGATTTCATCGCCTTTAGATAATCATCCGCTTCCTTCGTATTAGCGTAAGCGTAGACCAGTTCCGGATCTGGAGGAATTATGTGGTTTTTAGCCTGATAATCCGCAAATACCCTGAGATAGTCGGCGCAGACCTGGTGGCCGAATCCTCTGGAGCCACTGTGAACGAGCACCACAACGTTCCCTTTTTCGAGGCCGAATGCCTTTGCATCTCTTTCGTTGAGTACGCTATCGACCTTCTGCACCTCAAGGAAGTGGTTTCCTGCTCCTAGAGTGCCGAGCTCATGAGTCCCTCTCTTCGCCGCGAACGGACTGACTTTGCTGATGTCTGCACCCGGCATGCAGCCGTGTTCCTCTATGTGCTCTACATCCTCCTTGAAGCCGAATCCCTTGTCTATTATGTACTGCACTCCTTCGCTGCAGACCTTCTCAAGATCATTTTTCGTGAAACCTAAGTTTATCCTGCTGCCGACACCGCTCGGTATGTTCTTGAAAAGGACATCCATGAGCTGCGAGAGCTTCGGCTTCACATCCTCGATCCGCAGGTCGGTCCTTATCAGCCTTACACCGCAGTTGATGTCGTAACCGACAACGCCCGGGGATATTATGCCATTTTCCGCGTCGAAAGCTGCCACGCCTCCTACTGGAAAGCCGTAGCCTTCATGTGCATCAGGCATCAGAAGCATGTTCTTTACTATAGAAGGCAGCGAAGCAGCGTTCATAGCCTGCTTCAGAGTCCTGTCCTTGCCTATCGTGTTGGCTACCGTTTCGTTTGCGTATATGCGTACAGGCACCTTCATGCCCTGCTGCGCCTCTGTGCCGACCTCCCACAAGAAGTTGCTTATCTTGTTTGCCATGAAATCCATTATTAATCATAGAAGAAGCAGTCCTAATTCTTCCAATATGTTTAAGGAAGCAAGTATCTTTATTGTTTTGTTCTGCTGTGGAGTCAATCCTTCCGGATCTGGACTATGCCTCTGATCGCCTTGACTTCGTCTGTCGCAAAGGGCGACGCCATTGGGAATCCTGCAGCCTTCAGCATTGGGATATCTAATTTACTGTCGCCAACAACCACGCAATCTCCCAACCTCATGTTGTAACCATCGAGCATGGCCTTTGTGGCATCAAGCTTGTTTTCGCCGTTTGTAATAATCAGCTCCACACCTGACAATCTACCCTTCTCGTCAAACAGCTCCTTGTTGCTTACGGCGTCCTTCAAGTGGAAATGATTCATGCTGTACATCTCTGCGGATGTCCCGCTTGCGGTAGCTAGGAACACTGGGATACCAAATCGTATTTTTTCTACAATCAAATCACTGACGTTGCGTATGACCTGGCCGTTGATATAACTTCCCGCAAAGGAATACATTTCATCCTTCCTGCCGAGCCCATTCTCTACTAGTACTTCGTAAGCTCTCTTCTGCCCCAGCATCTCACCTTCAACATTGCCGTCATATCTCTTGACAATCGCCTTCACCTCACAAACTCCCCTTATGGCCCTGTAGACTGTAGGCAGATGAAGCTTCATAGTCTCTTGGCGGAGATAGGCCTTGCAGATGCCTTCCAGTGCCCTGCCTTCCCACAAGGTCTTGTCTCCGTCCACAACCATTGCGCTTATTTTTGTCATATCATCGCCTCCCATCAGTGCCTTATCGGTATGTACTTCAGATCCTTGCCGTCAGAATAGATGTACTTCCCGGCGCCGTCCGCATTCCTGCTGACTATGTAGAAGCCTTCGGGCATAACATCACTCCTCAGCATCTCCTTCATGTCCTTCTCATGCGCGTTCCTGATTTCGCGGAAACGTGCAGATTCGCCCATAAGGTGATATCTATGCAGCGTCAGATACTGTTCCACGTCCAGTTGGTTGTTCTTGGTGTCCAAGCGTACCGAAAGGCGGTCCTTCACGACTTCTGCCGTAGCAATCATGTCCAATACGTTTGCCTGCGCAACTGCACCGCTGCCGTAGTAGCATAGCACCAGCCTCTTTGGCGTGTCGATGCTTGCGTTCTCCAGAGCGTTGGCCATAAGACCGGCATAAGCAACGTGCACCGAGCCGGTGTAAGAGTTGCCCACGTTAGCGGACATCCCAAGCACCTCCTCTATCTTGAACCTGGCCAGGAAATCCTTGAATTCTGGTTGTTCCCTGACCTTTTTGAGCCAATTCCAGTACGCCTTTATGTCTTTGTCACCTTCGATGTGCTCTATTATCTCTCTCTCCTTTCTAAGTCCCACGTTGGGGTCATTGTTGAATTTGCTCAACTTGTCATCAATCATCCCCGTGAAGTTCTTGTAGCCCGCCAAGGGTTCGTCACCAATCTCCTTCTCCATCCTCTTAAGCAATGCGGGATGTTTCATCCTCAGATAATGCACGTACAGCGAGCCGGCGAAATACTTGGCCTGCTTCGGGAACGGGACATGGGTTATGAAATAATTCGTGTTTTTGAGAAGGTCTTCCCCGTTGAAGCTCTTCTCCAGCGCCTCCACGGCTTTTGCAACCATGTAGACATAAATTATTTCGGAGAATTTCCCGTGGACGATCGGCGTTTCGTCTATGTATTTTGTAAAATCATGGAACGAACTGTGGAAAGATCCCATCTTGTCAAGCACTATTGCGAGCTGTGGGTCGCTCTTAATCAGCATCAGTGTCGCTGCTGCGCCCTGTGTGCAGTCCGCCCTAGGTGCCTTCCTTGAATCGTATATCGCCGTATCAGCAGTTATCACAAGTGCCGAACACAGTCTGTTGTTGAGCACTGACGCATTCACCTCGTTCACCGCATCCATCAGTGCTATGCCTCCACCTGCGCAAGCGTAGGTTATCGGCACCGGCCTTGCATAATTAAACATGTCTATTATGTCACCGTAACGTGCTTTGCCGTCTTTTTCCATCAGCAGCACAGAGTACACCATTTGCAGTGCGGTCTCAAGCTCTGGCTTGCTGCGATCGGAGTTGCTTTCACTTGCGTAGTATATGCTCCTTATCGGCTGCGCGACAAGCTCTTTCAGGGACTCCGGACTAGTCGTCACCTGTTTTATGAACTTGTAAAGCGCGTTCGCAACGTATGTCGCGTTGCCTTCCGAAAATCCGGGAAGTTTTATGTTCTCTATGCCCAACCCGCCCCCGATGAGCCCTGGTGAAACCCAGATATCATGTTCGGGCACCTCCCCCTTCTTCGGCTCGTTTTTCATGCAGTATTCCAGTCCCGCCGCCCATTCCTGGGTTACAATCCTTTCCTTCACGAGCTCTTCGAGCACCTTGCTCATCTTCTCCAATGAATTTGCGCTCTCGACTTTTTTTATCAGCCTCTGACGCTCTCCATTGATCATGTGCTTGACGTGCCCTTTCTCAACCTCACCTTCCTTGTCCAGTATGTCCATACCCTCAAAAGCCCTTGCGCTCTTGATAACTTTGTCATCGCTAGTGGATAGGTAATCCACCACAACGTTCTGGGCATTATTTATCGTGGCTCCGGCTGCGAGCACCGTTTTGGTCACATTAAGGTTTGGCGTTGCTACGACCATCCTATCAATTCCAACGGGGACTGATTTCTCTGCCATAATATCAATAGGGCTCAATTCTCATGGTATTTATATGTCGTTTCGGCGTTAGTCAATTGTCGTAGTAGACCGAAAAAGTGGAAAAAGCAGATGGAAAATCCGATGCGTTAATCCAAAACGCCCCTGCCGGGATTTGAACCCGGATCACAGGCTCCGGAAGCCCGCGTTCTATCCAAGTTATACTACAAGGGCATGACTTGCATCAGATTCAGCTCAAGCCGATTTGGTCCTTTATCTTTTTAACCGCTTCTATGGCTAAAGCAAAAAAATCGTCCAAAGAAATCCCTGCAAGTTCTATCTCTTCAACCAGTTCTCTGCTGCAGTTCGCTGCGAAGCTCTTGGTGTTGAACTTTTTCTTCAGCCCCCTGGCCTCCATGTCCGAGATGCGTTTTCCTTTCATCAGAGCGTAAGCGTAAATAATGCCAGTCAATGTTTCTGCCGCTGCAAGGCAGTGCTGCACCCTAGAGCTCCTCTTTTTGTCCTTCAGCGAAGGAATTCCATCGTTGCAATACCCGTGGGATTGCACATTCTCTATAAATTTCTCATCAAATCCCTTCCCTTCCAGTATCTCAACCGCCTTTACGCAATGCACAGTCCAATCTTCTTTTGTCAGCGCCCAATCGACATCGTGCAGTAGGCCCAGCATACCCCAGTAATCAACGTCTTCGCCGAACTTCTCAGCCAGGGCTCTCATTATTGCTTCAGTTTCAAGGTAGTGGTTCATGTCCGATTCGGCCTGTGGCATGCTCCTCAAGAGTGCAACTGCTTCATCGCGCGTCATAGGTAAACTAGCCATGCTCCCCTCCCAGACTCTGTAGAACAGATCGCCCTTGTCGGGATTTGAACCCGAATCACAGGCTCCGCAAGCCCGTGTTCTATCCAAGTTATACTACAAGGGCACAAAGATTTTAATATGCCTTATGCTTTATACACTTTACACATCAATGCTTTAAAGTCCGCTGATTCGATGGCACACACCTACCTGACTTTGATTATTCCTGCAATCTCGACATTCTTGATAACAGTCATTGCCGTGCTCTTCATCAAATCCTACATGCTTGAGTCCGGAGTCACCATAATAGACCACAACAAGAGCAAGAAAATCATACTGCCTAGCGGAGGCGGCGTGGCTGTCGCCTTCGGATTCACTGCCGGCATGCTGGTCTACATATTCGGCAGCAGCTTCTCGTTCTACACCCCTGTCGCGTCGCTGGAATACCTCTTCGCGGCTGTGCTTTCGGTCTTGCTCATAGCATTTGGCGGATTCCTGGATGACATCAACGTGAAGAAGGAGATGACAAGGACGACGGACCTCATAGACACGCACAAAGGCCTGCACCAATGGCAGAAGCCGCTGCTGTCGCTGATAGGCGCAATACCGCTGATCGCGATAAATGCGGGCGTTTCCACGATACGGATACCCTTCTTGGGCGCATTCAACTTTGGCATCCTCTATCCGCTTGTCATAATCCCGCTTGCAGTAATATTCTCGGCAAATGCGTTCAATCTTCTTGGCGGCTTCGACGGGATCCTATCCGGATGCGGGTTGATAATGAGCCTGAGCATGCTGGTGTACAGCCTCGTCTTCGGTACCTATACCGGCACTCTGGTGTCTGGCGTACTTTTCGCTGCAATACTCGCCTTCATGCTCTTCAACGTGTACCCTGCAAAGGTGATTGGCGGAGATAGCTTCTCCTACTGCATGGGTGGCGCGCTTGTAGCGGCGATGATAATCGGCAACATGGAATCGTTCGGTGTCGTGATATCGCTTCCGTTCATAATAGAGTTCCTGCTTCACCTCAGGAAGAAATTCAACGTCACCGACCTCGGAAAAAGGAGAAATGACGGCACCTTTGAAGCGCCTTACGGCAAAAAGATATACAGCTGGACGCATCTGATCATGAACCTCAAGCGCCAGAAGGAATGGGAGGTATCGCTTTACATGTGGATTATAGAATTGGGCTTCGTCGCTCTGGCGTTCGCGATGAAGCTGCTGTTATTGCTCTAGCATGCGCACTTGAACAAGCTCGTTGAGCCGCTGCATCCTGACCCTTCTGCTACCAATCCTTCTGACTGGCCGCGATCTCAAGGCGTGCGCTCCTATGCTCGGATGCCTCGCGCCTATCCTTCCTCCATTGTGCTGCGCAAGCTCTATGTCCGAACTGTCTATCATGCTCTTCCTGCCGGCATAATCCGCGTACATGCTAGCCTCATCAACAAGCTCCTTGACGGTGTCCTCTATCTCCTTCTCAAGGCTAATCACTGCCTTCTCGTTGATCCGCTCAGCACCGGCTTCCCTAAGGAATTGTTCAACATCATAAAGGCTGAATTCTCTCTTCTTCATAACTTCCCCACCGAGGAAGTTATTATCCCAAGTAAACGCTTTAAATAGCCCTGTTTTTGCCTGATTAGTGGCACTCCTGCAAGACTGCAACTCGGCCTGGAAGTGAACCTTTATATGCCTTAATGTCATTCTAGCCCGCATCTCCACTTCCGAATGCACGCACGCTCATCGCGGCGGGGTTTTTACTGCTTTCAGCCACTATAATATCATGATAAAGCTGGGCTTCCACATGTCGATTGCAGGTTCCGTGGCAAACGCGCCAAGAGCAGCAGCCGAAATGGGCTACGGAGACTTCCAACTGTTTACAACAAGCGCTAGGGCATGGGCAAACACGAAGGTGCCTGAAAAGGACCGCCTAGAATTCATCGAGCTGAACAAGAGGCACTCCTTGACGCCGTTCGCACACATCCCCTACCTCTGCAATATCGCATCGACAAACCCCCTGGTGTATGAAAAGAGCAAGACGATGCTGGTCGACAACATACGAAACTGCATGGCCCTTGAGATTGGCGGCCTTGTGATACATCTTGGCTCGCATCTCGGGAAGGGCACCAAGTATGGCATCGAGAACGTCTGCAATGCCCTCAATCATGCGCTTGACAAGACCAGCAAGGTCGAGATACTCCTTGAGAACACTTCCGGGTACAAGAACTGCGTCGGATCGAAGCTTGAAGAGATTGGCGTCATAATAGACCGCTTGGGCAGTGACCGTATTGGCGTGTGCTTTGACACGTGCCACGCATTCGCCGCTGGCTACGATCTCAGGACCAAAGGCGATGTGGAAAAAGTGGAAAAGGAGTTTGTGTCGTTCATCGGGGCGAAGAAACTTAAGCTGGTGCACCTCAACGACGCGAAATTCCCGCTCGGCAGCGGGTTGGACAGGCACTGGCATATCGGGAAAGGCAATATAGGCAGGGCAGGATTCGTAAACCTTTTCGAAAACAAGCTTTTCGACCACGGTTTCTTCGTGCTCGAAACACCTGTTAACGAAGAGGGCGACGGCGGAACGAACATGGCCGAAGTGAAGAGCATAATAAAAGAAGCCGGAATTAGCCCATGACAAAGACAAAATGCAAGAGTACGTAAGCGACAACGACCACCATTGCAAGGCTGACGTTATCATCCAATCTCAGGTTAACACTCTCAACAAACGCTAGCAATGCACCCAAGTAAACTGCCGCAATGCCTATCAATGGGTAGCCCAGCAGTGCCGTAACCAAAAAGAAAGCGAGGCTTCCGAAAACGCTTTTGTTCCTATTGTACGGCAGTTTCACCCAATCAAGATTTACTCCGACGATGGTTGCCACCGAGTCGGCAAAAAACAGCACTACGATCCCGAACATCACGAATGCGGGGTTATTCACAAAGCCCACAACCATCGCAGTGCCTGCGGCTATGTACAAGGCTCCAGAACCGTAAACCACCCCAGACCGTTCCAATCCAGATTCCAAGACCTTGTATACTCCCTTGAGCCTGCTCTCACTGGAAAGGTCATTCACAACATAACCAAGTATTATCAGCGCGAACACGACCGCTATCGCAGTGCTGGACCTCAGGAATGCGAGTATCGCCAGGACCACTATGCCCAACGCTATCTGTATGATGTCCCTGTGCACCTCCTTTGACTTGTCCTTGTTCACAGTCTTGTTTCCATGCTTCTGTAGGCTGTCCCGATAAACCAAGCCGTACATCGTCGATAAGCCGAACACCCCTATCGGCGCGAAACCGCTGAAATTGCCGTAGCAATAGGCGAGGAAGCCTGCAAGCATCAGAACCGTAAATGCGACGAAAGGCTTTGGCCTCATCATGTACATCTGCACAAGCACCGTGGCAATCAGGGCTATGCCGTACTCTATGCCAAGGATGTAATAGTGCCCGACAATCTGCTGCTGCCAAAGAAGATAAATCGCGGAAACCGTGGCGACTGCCGCAACTGCCGGCAGCATGTCAATCGCCCTTTTCTTTGTGGCGAGCCACGCGAAATAAGCCAATGAAGATAAGAGCGCAGCCGCGAAAAACAGCAACGAATAGGTTATGTCCATAATCATGCATGGGGCGATTTTATTTATAAGCTTTGACGTGCGGCATTGTTCTTGTTGCGCAGGTATTCTTCGACAATCTCTTTTGCGGCTTCATCATAACCAATCTTCGGCTCGAAACCTAGTTCCCTTTTTGCCTTCGAGATGTCAAAAGTCCTGTTGTCCGTTATGCGTGTTATGTGCTCCGGAACCAACCTCGGCTTCCTGCCCGTCATACCCGCCTCAAACATCTTGTAGTACGCCAAAGTCTGTGCAACCGTTTTCGGAATCTTCTTTTTCGGGGATTCAACTTTCAGGTATCGCGCAAGCAGCGAAAGCAATTCCCTCTGCGTCATGATCTCTTTCCCGCCAACAAGATATGCTTCTCCTGGCTTTCCCCTGTCTTTTGCCAGCAGCAGCGCTTCAATAAGATCGCTTATGTGTATCCACTGTATCCTGTTCTCCCCATTGCCTATCAATTGCATGCTCCCCTTCTCAAGCTGTGACAGTACAAAATCAAAACCCTGATCAAATCCGGGGCCGAATATCGGAGGTGATCTGATGACTACACCTCCCTTTCCCAAGACCATCTTCTCTGCCATCATCTTTGTCTTTCCATAGTAGCTATGCGGATTGTATTCCGTTCTCTCATTGGCGGGGTTCTCCTTCATGTTTTTGCCGTAGACCCCGGTTGAGGAAAGATAAATGAACTTCTTCGCATCCGAGTGCTCGAGCAGGACTTTGGTTCCAATGACATTGACGTTGTACATAATCTTGTCTGGGACCGGATGATAATCGACGATCGCAGCCAAATGGTAGACAACATCAACGCCCTTCATGGCCCTTTCCACAGTCTCAGCGTCAAGAATATCCCCCTGCACCATCTCTACGCCTTGCAGCTTGGCACCCTCCCTCTTTTCCAATGCCCTGACCTTCTCATTCCGTTTCAACAATGCAGCTACAAGCGCACTGCCCACACGTCCCGAAGAACCAGTTACAAGTATCATAAAGATGCCCGGGCATGTATTGCATGCCTAAACTATCAGTATAACCCAAGCTGCGACTATAAAACCTACGGCAGCCAGCACAGGAACGAGAACCCTCGCTATCTCGATGACCGACTCCGCAACCACTGTCAACCTTTCCCTCACGTTGGGCCCCCACACCATGAAATTTTTCATGACGTCCCTCTTGTAGTATGCGCTCACTGGCGCCACGTTCAGCATCGCCTTCCCAACGACCTCATCGACTGCATCGATGATCTTCTTGCGGTTTGCATGCCTTCCGAGCACGTTGCCCTCTATCATTCCAGGCGAGTTTACTGCATGTGTGTCTGTAGTGTAAACTTCAACATCCGTCTTGAACTTCCTTCTGACATGCTCGACTATCTCGTTCCTCAGGTTTGGCAGCATGTTGTTGCAGTTGAACTGCAGCATTGTGTACTTAAATCCATTGAACGAGAACACTGCCGCGTTCAGGTTGCCTTCCGCAAGGTCGCGCGGCCTGCCCAGCCGGTTGTAAAGTTCGGTGCTGTAAGCTCCTACCCGCATACTACCGCTTTTATGCTGCGGTTTTCCCGATAGGAATATCGCCTTTTCGTACTCCCCGACAATCGGGGAATCGGGGTTGACGCAGTCCAATTCGTCTTTCGGCGCGGTCTCATATCTCGAATTGTGCGCATCAATCAATATTGCCGCATCGGTGCTCTGTTCGAGTATGCCCCTGAACATGTAAGCCACTTCCGGTGCGATGTCCTCCGTCACGTGCGGCGCACGCGTGAGAGTGACGAGCTGGATGTTGTTCAACCATAACCTTATGGCGAAAGAATTTTTATACTTCGACCGCGAAAAGAGCATGCCCGTGTTTTTGGAAGCCTTCGCCGCGCTCTTCACGCTGTTGTCAAATGTTTCCATGAACTTCCCGAACTGGGTTATCGATATCGGGTTGTGATCGAGGTTTACCGGCCTGTGCATCACGAATGTAACCGCCTTGTACTTGAGCATCGAATGCTTCTCAAGCATGAACGGGAAATTGCTGCCTGCGATGGTTCCTGAAGGACCATAATGTATGTCCGGAGCGAAGAAGATGGCCTTAATTTTGCCGCTCCTGTCTTTCAGCACTATGGTGTCTGTGCTTATATCTGTCGGAACACCTAGCTTCCCGCCGAAAGTCGTCGATATGTTTATGTCGAATAGCCAGTTCTGCATCATCTGCGAGACCGCCTCCAATCCGTGGAAGCCGCCAAGGCCTTTCTCTATGGGTTTGTCAAACACGAACAGTATCGCGTAGGTCACCACCAGGAAGACGAAGATGCCCGCGTACAGCTTCAAAAGAAGTATGTAGAGCGGGGTCGAGAAGGAGAATATGAACGTGCTGTAGGGTATGTAGAGGAGTATGTTGAGCGTAGGCTGTATGAGCGCAAGCAGTATGGCCTTCTTCTTCTGGCCCAGCACGAACTTCGCCGCGAAGACCCACCATCCGAATATGCTTGCATCTCCCACAAGTATGACTACGCTGGCTATGGTGTAGGCGTTGCCGAAAGCGTAGGCGGCGCTGCCAAGCAGCAAGAACAGCGAATACACTATCGTCCCTATCATCGTGAGGAAGAACACGTACTTCAGTCCCACGTAGCGCTTTATCGCTTTTAACACTATTACCGTCAGCAGCGTCGGGAGCGTTATTATCAATATGCCCGTGGTGGTGCCGTTGACTATCACATAGGATAAGCTGGTCCCTATCGTCTTGATGTTGAGCAGAGCCACTGCCGTGATGCCTATCGCGAGGCTTAAAACAATGAGCAGCGCAAAAAGCACAGACGCTTTTGGTATGCTCCTATAGAAGAAAGGATTCGCTTCCTTGAAGAAATCTCTATACTTTGAGGGCATCTAAACACAAACCTATTTGCCGAATCTCCTCTGCCTTTTGGCAAAGACGTTCAGCGCCTTGACCAGATCCTCTCTCTCAAAGTCCGGCCAGTACTTCTTCGCGAAGTACAGCTCCGAATAACCCGACTGTAATGGCAAGAAGCCGGATAGCCTCATCTCGCCAGACGTCCTTATTATCAGGTCGACGTCCGGCACCGCCGCAGTCCTTATGTGCTGCCGTACGAACTCCTCGTCGACGCTGGCAGTGCCGCTGCCCAGCCCGCGGAATGCATACAGAAGGTCGTCCCTGCCGCCATAGCCGATGAGCAGGTTTATCGTGAAGTCCTTGTAGGCCTTGGTTTTTTTCTCCAACTGTCTCAGCGCTTTTGTGACCTTGACCGGCAGCACGCTGAGGTTGCCTATGATCCTCACCTTTGCGCCATTATTTTTAAGCTTCTCCAGCAGCTTCGGGTCAGTCGCAGCGCGCACGTATATCCCATACAATGCCGCGAGCTCGCCCTTGCTCCTGTTCTTTATGTTCTCCGTGGAAAGCCCCCAAACCG
>CAIOIN010000100.1 GCA_903858385.1 uncultured Microcaldota archaeon
AAGGATGCAACTCTCCGGTGACCTCGTTGAACGCGAGCGCCTCCCCTTCGAATATTATCCTGTCCACCTTCACTTCGTCAATCACGGCCTTCACGATGTCAGGGAACATGCTTGTCGTGTCCTCGAGACGCCTCGAGAACAGCCTGACTTTGTTGCCGTCCTTGTGGACCTGGATCCTGAAGCCGTCGTACTTCTGCTCGACCGATGCCCTGCCGTGCATCTTCTCTATTATCTCCTCTGCGGTCGGCAGCCTCTCAGCCAAGGCAGGCCTGATGGGCTTGAACAGCGTGACATGGAAATCGCGTATCGCCTTCTCGCCGCCCTTCTTTAGCTCCTTTCCTACAAGGCCGAGGTCGCTGCAGATGTTGTAGGCATGTTCCAGAAGAGGCTTGAGCTTCCTGTCGCCGGTAGCCATGACCGACAATGCTTCTAAGATAGTGGAATCCCCAACTCCGGTTCTCAACTGGCCCAACGGGTATCTCACCATGTATTTGGCCTCGACCGATGTTGCCGAAGCGATCAGGTTCGCGAGCATCCTTATCTTCGTGTCCTTGCTGCCTGATCCGCTCGTCTCGGCTATCTTTAGCATCGCCCCGTAGACCTCCAGAACGCTGTAGCTGGAACTCTTCATGCTCCTGAGCCTTGTCTCGCTCTTGAGCGCCTGGGCGGCCAGGCCCATGTCGCCGCTCTTCCTGAATTCTTTTTCCACCCTTTCCTTGTCGTGCCCAGTTGCAACGGACAGCGCATCCTCGACGGTCTTCTCCGCGACTCCGAACTCGACCGCATCGAAAGGAGGAGCGAGGACGCCCTGCGTTATGTAGATGACCGCCTCTATCTCATTAGCATCAGCAAGCTTGAGCGTCTCCGTCAGGATGTTTATCATCTTCAGCCTCGACGATACCGCCTCAAGCTTGTCGTAGCATTCGGCGAGCTCCCTGAATAGCATTCAACCACAAACGTGAAAAGGGATCAGCTGTGACAGGTCAAGGCTGAACTCTTGATCCAGGCGCAGCCGGAGTTAGACGTGCAGGTTGTCCCGCCGTTGTCGAAGTTGGAGGTGCTGCCCTGCGATGTGGACTTGCACTGCAGGCCGGTGGTCTTGGCAAGGAAGTTGTTCGCGTAGAACTGGTTCGTCATAGAGCCATTGAGGTACATGCCGAGCGAGTCCGTGGCCGTGGCGGTGTCGTTGGTTATCTGGAAGCTGCTGACGTTGTTCAGCAGATAGGCAGTGCCTGCGCCGTTCACCCGGTTGTTGAGCAGGTAGCCGGCCTCGCTGTTGTTGATTGATATGCCGGTGCCGTACGGCCCCGAGGCGCGGTGCGCGTAGGTGATGTTGTTGCCCTGCACCTTGGCCAGAGCCGAATCGATGATCGATATCGCAGTGCCGGTGGCATTGCCCGAGATTGTGTTGTTGAGTATTGCGGCGCTTGAATTGATCACGGAAATTGGGTCTGTGAAGCCCTTCAGGAAGCAGTTCAACAGCCCAGTGTTGGCCGAATCCTTGAACTGGACGAAGGAACCGTTGTTGGTCGCTATGATGGTGTGGCCGTTGCAGTTTATCTTCGTGTCCGTGGTGTATACGTCGAAGCACGTGGCGTTGAGCCGGTAGAGCGCGTCGTTGGTGAGCTGTATCTGCGCGGGCTGATCGTCGAATGAGCTGCATGGCGCCTGCGGCGTGCTTTCCAGCAGCACCGCCATCCATCTGCAGCCCAGTTTCGTGGAGCCGTAGTCGATGCCGCCGTAGTTGGAGTTGAAGCCGGCGCTGGTGTCGTTGCACGAATAGTCGTGCACCGCGCTGAACATGGCGGTGTTGTTGTTCACGAGGTTGTTGACCGATGCACCTTCAAGCCTCATGCCGACATAGTTCGTGAATAGCGTATTGTTAAGCAGCCTGTTGCCACTAGAGTTGTCGAGCAGTATGCCTGCGCTCTCGTGCCGCCCGTAGGTGGCGTTGTTGTATGATATGACGCTGTTCGTCACGTTGCTGAGCAGTATGCTCGCGTTGAACGTTCCGGCCATGGTGTTGTTAAACACCTTGCTGTTGCTGACGTTGTAGAACGCCACGCCGTAGTGCCCGCTGATTAGGCTGGAGCCGGTTACACGCACGTTGGACGAGCTGCGGGCCTCGACCCCGGTCATGAAATTGAGCGTGTCGCAGTTGCTTATGCTCACGTTCTTCTCGCCGGAGATATAGAACCCTGCGGCGAAGTTGGGAGCATCTGCGATGATGGAGTGGGACATGCAGTTGAGCGACACGCCGCTCGCGGTTATGTTTACGCATCCGGAAGGCGCGTTGACGATGTTCGAGGTGAGCGTGTAGTTCCCTGGCCTTGAGATG
>CAIOIN010000101.1 GCA_903858385.1 uncultured Microcaldota archaeon
AGGACATCAAGGATGCTGAAAACGCACGGGGCTATGCCCGTGTGCTGGAGGACAAGCCCGACGGCGTATCGGATGCCGACTGGAAAGATTATATCAACCAGGGCGAGAGCGCGACGAATCAGGCTATTGACGATATGCAGGGTCGATCACTGCGCGATATGAAGTGGCTGGGTAACGCCAAGTCTAAAGCGCTTAAAGCCCTGCAACGCGAGGCGCGGGGTGTTCGCAGCGAGATGCGTATCCAAGCGAGAAAGGATGTGCTGAGCACGCCGGTATATCAGGCTTGGAGTTATCTGACGCGCGAGGACGAGCAGGCGCACGTGCCTGATAGGAAGCCTAAGCAGAACGCGAGTATCAATACCGATGTCGATTCGATGTTCACGGCTATTGCTAAGCTGGGGGGTATCGACCGAGAATCTATAAAATCAGAGTGGGGTGTCAGCCACGAAGATGTGAAGAGCGAGATATTTGGAAAGCCTGTTTTGCGGAAAGAGGGCGGAAAGTCTCTCGACGAAATGGCTGAACTACTCGGGGAGCGCGGGTATCTTCCGAAAGACGAAAGCGGTAAAGTTGATCTTCACGATTTTGAGGATAAGTTCGGGCAGGAACACGGTGGGGATCTTCAATATTCTGACGAAGTAGATTACGACAAGGTACATCCGGAAGAGCCAAACGCCGATATGGTCGGCGATTACCGAGCAGGTAAAATTAACAAGGAAATACTAGACCGCCTGCGCGATACGGTAGGAGAGGCCAACGTAGAACGACTTAATAAATTGAAAATGGTGAAGTCGGGAGGTATTGATCCTGAACTACTCGCTGAGCATTTTGGATTCCAGAGTGGGGAGGAAATGCTGAAAGCGTTGGCCACCTCGGAAAACCCGCACGACGCTGTAGAAGGTCGCACTGATCAGCTTATGCTGGAGCAGCACGGCGAACTGTCAACACCGGATGCCCTTAACGATGCTGCGAACGTGGCGATACATAACGAATCACGCGCCAAGTTCATGGCGACCGGCCTGAAGCTGCTCTCTAATTCGCCTATCCCTGCCCGCATGCTGGAGAAAGGCGCGAAGGAAGCTGCAGATGCGGCGATTGCCGGTAAGAAGGTAGGCGAGATTAACCCGAAGGTGTACGAAGCGCAGGAACGGCGTGCGAACAAGTCGGCGATACGTCTGGCACCGAAGGATACCGAGGGTGCAATCAAGGCTCAACGTGCCGCCTTGCTGAACAATCAGCTGGCGCGTGCTGCCCGCGATGCGAAGGACGAAACGGCCAAGATACTCACTTACCTGAAACGATTCAATAAGGATTCTATCCTGGCGAAGATGGACGTGGATATCCGGGACCAGCTCACTGATGTGTTGAGCCGCTTCGATCTGCGCAAGAACCCAACTGACGCGCCAACCAAAGCACAAGAGAACCTTGCGCAGTGGATCGAATCGCAGAAGGCCGTCGGCATGTCGCCGGATGTATCACCGGATCTGCTCAATCCGGCCTTCCGTACGCACTACGCCGACATGACCATGGAGCAATTCAGGGGTATGTTCGACACAGTGAAGATGATCGAGAAGATGGGGCAGGAGCGCCGCTATGTGACGCTTGACGGCAAGCGCCTGGAACTGCGTGACGCTGTGGATCCGATGATTGCCAAGATGGTCGAACGTGGTGAGAAGTTCACCGATGCGCAGCTCGCTGAGAAGCCTCGCCGTGGTGTCGATCCGTTGTGGCGTGTTGCACTCGACCGGACACAGTCCATGCTCCG
>CAIOIN010000102.1 GCA_903858385.1 uncultured Microcaldota archaeon
ACTGATTTGCGCATGAAAACTTTGATGGCAGTTCATGCAATATCCAATGACTGTACGGCCTTGGATTATCTCAGCCAATCCATATGTGTGTCCGGATTATCCACGTAAGCGGATATTCTTTTCGTAAGTTCCTGAAGCGTCTTTATCTCGTGGTTCAGCGCCGCCTTGTGGTCGTAGCCGAAGCGGATCGCGTCGGAGAGCGCGAATATCCTGCCGTAATAGCCGATCTTGTAGTCGACCGGCATGTTGCCTGGATTCGCTTCGTTGTTCGCAACTGCCGATTTGCAGAACGCACCATAGAGTGCGCCGGGCCATTCCCCTTCCAGCAGGCTCTTGGCATCCAGGATGTCGTTCCTGAGCAGCGTCTTTGACAGATTGTCAGCAACATCGGACACTATGCTCGATGACCGCATCGTGTAGAGGCGGAGCGCGTACATGGTGTTGCCGTAGCCGAATTTTGAAGAAGGGCTTCCGGATCCGCACAGCACGGTGAACTGGTGCGCCGGTGCCTCTTCGAGGCCCTTTATGATGAGCAGTGCAGGAAGATTGTCGATGACCCGTGTCGAATTCTTGAACCCGATGCCCATCTTTTCCTTGAAAGAGACCGAGTAAACGTCGTCTATCTTTGCGTCTATCCCGCACTGGAACAGCACGGAGTGCGCCACCTCGTGCGCCAATATCTTCTTGAGGGAAGCGGGGTTATCGATCAGTTTCTCGTCCAGCATTATCAGGCTTGGAGAAATGAGCAAAGCGTCGGCGCCGCCGCAATTTCCGAACTCGATGGATGGCATTTTCGGAGCTCTTATGCCGGTCGCATCAGCAAATTTGGTGACTAATTCTGCCACGAAGGAACGGACATCCATTTCGGCAATCTTGCCCGATGAATTGGTAGTTAACACGACAACCATCCATGCTGCGCCATCAGTATTGATACTGCTGTCTCGGGTAATATTTATACTTTGCTCCGAGCGCTTTCGCTGCTATTTGGGATTGCAATCTCATGAGAAAAAATGATCGGCTCGTCAGCTTTGCGGCGTGTTGGGCGCGATGTTCTCGAGGATGTCGTTTATCTTTTCGTTTCTGATCTTCCCTACCATCTCAAGCACATGGTCGGGGCTATCCATCAGGAGCATTTCCAGGGTTTTGCCCACGTCGTAATCATTCATTGCGAAAATCGACATTGCGATGCCGATGCCCAGGCGGTATCCGGCCATCTGCATGCGTTCGGATCCCATTTTTGCTAGCATCTCGTCGTCGAAGGAAAGGACATTGCCTGCAAGCGATTTCAGAGAACGGTCCTGCGCATTCGACATCAGGTGCGGCAGGTCACTCGAGTACATCGAGTACAGGAACCGCCTGTTCTCGACTTTTGTGCTTGCATCGTAGATCATGCCCCTCAGTATCCGGCCCTTGTCATAATCGGTTTTTCCGTTGCCATCGGTCTCGCTGCCCAACGTCGCAGTGTAGAAGATTGCCGCAGCCTCGTAGAATCCGGACCAGAGGACCTTCTTGACCGTCGGGGATTCGTCCGCGTGCTGGCGGTATATCCAATCGTACACTCTTGAATAGGAATGAAATTCGTCTTGCAGCCAGTGCACCGTCTCGTGCTTTGTCACCTTCTCCAGATTGGAGCCGTCGGAGATGTTCAGGACATTCGTGCCGGAGATGTAGTATCCTTCCGCCATCATGCCGTTGATGCGCCTCTCGGTCTCCCTTATCCTTATCTTGAGAGTCCCAACTTCGGGCTCGGGTTGATTGATAAGTTTGCACACTGCCGCTGTCGCCTCTTTGGCATAAGATTCTGCGTGCGCCTTTGCCTCTAGCCTCTCTTGGAAATGCTCGTCGCGCGACGCAAGCCAGCTCTTCACCGCGGAAAGCGCGTTGTGCTTGTTGCCAGAGACTGCTCTCGCAGTCTCCTGCACAGCTGCGCCTGCATTGGACGCATGGGTTGATCCACCTGTGCTTTGCTTACTCTCCGTCGCCATCTAATCGTCAATGATATCATGGGCCTAGAGATATTTATACATTATTTCCATCGTCGCCGATTGACGTTTAGCAGGATATACATAAATATTTGGAAGAACGTGATGGATAGCATGACTGGCAATATCGTGGGATTGTCATTCCCAAGAAACGATAAAAATCTTGGCCTTGAGCCCTCGATACTGAGTGTGCTTCCCAGAGGCGACAATGTAGTGTACTCACCAAGAAATGATAATCTAGACGACTCCAAGATTGAACGTTACCTGTGTTCCGTTTACATCGCGGGAATGGATGAATTCCGGCAGTGGGCCGCACAACACGACCCAAAGAAAGTGGTGGTCGGCGGGTACCATCCAACAATGTTTCCAGAAAAATTTCTCAATCTCGCGGAGAAGGTGGTGATGGGCCCATGCGACGACATAAACGTGACCCTGTCTCAAAGCAACGTGCTCTACGAGATGGGCCATTATGACAAAAGCAAGGTGGGCAATGCAAGGTTTGCCGAGGGCAGGATACTTAGGACTTTGGAACCTAATCCGGGCATGAATCGAACATACGGCGAGATCTCCGATGCTCCGGAGAAGCCGACGGGCAGGGCGGAAGTTCTCAAGGACAGGATACTTCCAGGTGTATTGACATTCAAGAACCCGGCAAGGATGGATCTTTACAACATAAGGAACAACCAGCAGGTCATACCGGACAAAATGCCGTACGACCTTGCGACGAGCGTGAACACATCGTTCGGCTGCTATTACAAGTGCGATTTCTGCTGCACTCCGGTGATGTTCAAAAGACTGACCAGCAAGCCCCTGGACCTGATCAGGCAGGAGGTGGACAACGTAAAGAGGGCCCTTGATGAGGCGGACAACGGGCATAAGCAGAGGTTCCTGTTCATAAGGGATGAGAATTTCACGCTGCAGAAGGATTACCGGAAGAGGCTGGAGATCATAGCCAGCACCAATGCGAAGGTATACTTATTCGCTTCTGCGAACACGCTAACCGAGGAGGTGGTGAAGGCACTGAAGGCGAACAATGTCTACATGGTCTGCCTGGGCCTCGAGGATCCGACGAAGTTCGACGATTACCCCAAGAACAAACACCTGTACGATGCAGTGTCGATACTGAAGAGATACGGGATATACACCTACCTGTCGTTCATAGTCGACCCGACAAAGCTGGTAGGCAAGGGCGATGGGGATATGACTGGCGCCGAAAAGGGAAAGGAGTTCTACGAGCTGCTGTCAAAGCATTTCAACGCTCTGCAGCCGGAGATGGTGTGCGGCAACTTCCTCATGCCGTTCCCAGGCACAAGGATCTGGGACGATTATTATTGGATGGTGAGCGAAGACGATTTCAAGCATTACGACAGCAAGACCCCGTTCCTCGTGAAGAACGAGCTCGTCGCAACGAAGATGAAGTATTTCATGTTCAAGGCCCAGCAGGACTATTTCATGTCCGAGCTCTACAACAATAAGGTGAGGCACTTTGAGGTCGGGGACACCCTCCATCTGAGATTCGTAGAACTGGAGGAGCAGATGAATAGCGCACTGAAGCTGATGGATCTGAGGCCGTAGTCCGTGCCTCTCGTCGTAAGCGGCATGGCACATGTATTTCCATAAATCCGGAATAGGATAAGGTATTTAAGCCTTGATGTTACAACTATGTTAGTCCTTCTTGGTTAGAAGTACTGCTTTTTGTTTTTGGTGAGCTATTGGTCCCCCCGCTTGAGCTCATACCGGAGCATTCAATTCTTAGCGAGAGCGAGGCGAAGAAGGTCATGGCGAAGTTCAGCATACCGGCAAAGAAGTTCCCGAAGATACTCGACACAGACCCGCAGGCAAAGCTGCTCGGCGCAAAGCCGGGGAACATGATTGCGATAAGCAGGAAGGATCCGTCAGGAGGAAAGTACACCTACTACAGGATTGTAGTGAAGGGCTGATTAACACATGGAAAACGATCACTTGGTATTGGAATCTTACCTGACTTCCAACTCTATCGTGCAGCAGCAGGTGGAGAGCTACAACCGATTCATACGGATGGGGATAAACAAGGTCCTCGAGAGCAACAACCTCGTAGAGCCGGAAGTCACTAATTTTGCGATAAAGTTCACAGGCATAAGGCTGGAGAAGCCGATGATAATCGAATCGGACAGCTCCACCAAGAAGGTCATGCCGAACGAGGCGATAGCGAGGAATCTCACTTATGCTGCGCCGATGTACATAACCTACGTGCCGGTAGTGAGCGGCATAGAGAAAAAAGACGCGGCAGGCGAAGCGTTCATAGGCGAGATGCCGGTCATGATAAAGAGCGACCTGTGCTACACGAAGAACATGACAAGGGATCAGCTCATAGGAGAGGGCGAGGATCCGGATGACCCAGGCGGATATTTCATAATAAAGGGCACCGAGCGTGTGCTCGTCGGCATAGAGGATTTGGCGCCGAACAGGATAATGACGACTAAAGAGAAGAGCGGCATAGTCAGCAAGGTCTTCTCTACCGTCGTCAATTTCAGGGCGAGGTGCAGCGTAACCCGCGACGAATACGGCATATACACTGTGCTCTTCCCGACAGTATCGAAGGGCATGGACCTCATACTCATACTGAAGGCTCTGGGCATGCAGACGAAGGACCTGACATCAGAGCTGCTGGAGGTTAGGAACGACCTGCTCCTCAACACGGACCTCAGCGTCGCCAAGGACATATCGCAAAAAGAGGCGATAATGGAATTGGGAAGGATGGCAGCGCCCAGCCAGACAAAGGAGTACCAGGAGAAGAGGGCAGAGGTTCAATTGGACACTTACATACTCCCGCACCTGGGATCGAAGCCCGCAGACCGAGTAGAGAAGGGCAGGTATCTCTTGCACATGGCGGAAAGATGCTCATTGGTCGCGTTCAAGCACGTCAAGCAGGACGACAAGGACCACTATGCGAACAAGCGCATAAAGCTTGCCGGAGACCTGATGGAAGAGCTGTTCAACAACGCGATGAAGTTCTTCATAAAGGACATAAAGTACCACATCGAAAGGACCACTGCAAGGGGCAGGAAGCTCACGGTGAGGACGAACATCAACCCGGACACTCTGACGGAGAAGATATTGTATTCAATGGGAACCGGATCGTGGCCAGCCGGCCAGACCGGAGTCTCCCAAGTCCTTGAGAGGACGAACCTCATCAGCTCTCTTGCTCATTTGAGGAGGGTGAAGTCACCGCTGTCGAAGAAGCACCCGCACTTCAAGGCGAGAGACGTTCATGGCACTTATCTGGGGAAGATCTGCGCAAGCGAGACCCCTGAAGGAACGGACGTCGGCCTTACCAAGTATCTTGCGCTGATGGCGAAGATAACGGTAGGCGCGGAGACGAAGCAGCTCGAGGAGAAATTGAAGGAGCTGAAGATGGTGGAAGAGGCATAACGGTGTTTGATTTGGCGGAAGAAAAAAGAGGAACAGTTTATTTGGAAGGCAAGCTCATCGGCTACGTCAAGTCAGGAAAGGCCCTGGCAGAGGAGATAAGGAAGAACAGGCGCGCCGGCATTCTGTCGGGAGAGATAAACGTTTTGTACATAAAGAGGCTCAATGAGGTCCACATAAACGCGGACAGGGGCAGGGCAAGAAAACCTTACATCATAGTCGAAGGCGGCAAGAGCAGGCTCACTCCTGAGCTGATAGAGAGGCTGAAGACGAAGGAGGTGGATTTCAACTACCTGATAAGGCACGGGGTCATAGAATATCTCGATGCTGATGAGGAGGAGAACGCCTACGCAGCCCTGAATGAGAACGAGATAACCAACAAGACAACGCATCTTGAGATAGACCCGGCTTCGATGCTCGGCCTCACCATGAACATAAGCGTCTTCCCGGAGTACAACTCTATCGGAAGGCACCCGGTCACGAGCAACTTCCTGAAGCAGAGCCAGGGGCTTTATTCTGTCAACTTCAACAGAAGGTACGACCCCCGCTCATTCATACTTTACTACCCGCAGATGCCGATAGTCAACAGCCTCGCGTACAGGGCATTGAACATGAAGATGCATCCGACCGGGCAGAACCTCATCGTCGCCACTAGCACTTATTACGGATACAACATGAAGGACGCCATAATCCTCAACAAGGCCGCAGTAGACAGAGGCCTCGGAAGGAGCGTCTTCTACAGGTCGTACACCGATGAAGAGCGGAGATATCCGGGAAGCCAGCAGGACCACTTCAGGATACCGAGCCCGACGACGGACGGCTATCTGGGAGAGCATGCATACGCGAAGCTCAGCGAAGACGGCATAGTCGAGGGCGAGATGGACCTCAAGGAGGCTGATGTCATAGTCGGAAAGGTCTCTCCGCCGAGATTCCTGGAGGAGCAGACCGGCTTCGGAGTGGGAGAGGAGAAGAACAGGGACAACTCCGTGACGGTCAGGGGCGGAGAAGAGGGAGTCGTGGACAGCGTCATGCTCAGCGAGACGACTGGAGCGACGAGAATAGCAAAAATCAGGACACGATCAATAAAGATACCCGAAGTCGGCGACAAGTTCGCAAGCAGGCACGGGCAGAAGGGAGTCATAGCGCTTATAGTGGATCAGAACGACATGCCGTTCACAAAGGACGGCATAGTCCCGGATCTGCTGCTGAACCCGCACAGCCTTCCGAGCAGAATGACGTTCGGCCACATGCTCGAGACCTTGGGAGCGAAGGCCGGATCGCTCAAGGCAACGCAGTTCGACGGCACGCCGTTCGGGACGCACGGGAAGGATTGCGTCGACAAGTACGGAAAGATCCTTGAGGAGTACGGCTTCGACAAGTTCGGCAACGAGACGATGTACGACGGAAGGACAGGAAGGAAGTTCGATGCCCAGGTCTTCACGGGCGTAATCTATTATCAAAGATTGTGGCACATGGTCAGCCTCAAGCTCCAGGTAAGAAGCAGAGGGCCTGTGCAGATACTCACAAGGCAGCCGACCGAAGGAAGGCCGAGAAGGGGAGGCCTCAAGTTCGGAGAAATGGAACGTGATGCACTGGTCGGCCATGGCGCAAGTCTCTTGCTCAAGGAGCGTATGCTTGACCAGAGCGACAAGGCAGAGATCTGGGTCTGCAACGACTGCGGAGACGTCGGCTATTATGATTACATCAAGAACACGCCGGTCTGCCAGACCTGCGGCGGCAAGAGCCTCGAGATGGTGGAGATAAGCTACGCCTTCAAATTGCTGCTCGACGAAGTGAAGTCGTTGCACATACTGCCGAGGATAAAGATGAAGAGTGAATAGAATGCAGGCCGAAATTGTAGATTATATAAGGTTCACAACCATCTCGCCAGCCATGATCAGGAAGATGAGCGTAGCGAAGCTCATCGTGCCCGACACCTACAACGAGGACGGATACCCGATCGATGGCGGTCTTGTAGACCAGAGGTTGGGAGTCATAGACCCCCGGCCTGAAGTGCAAGACCTGCGGAGGGCGTGTGAAGACCTGCCCGGGCCACTTCGGCTATCTTGAACTCGTGAGGCCGGTCATCCATCCGGAATTCGCGAAGAGCGTTTACCTACTGTTGCAATCAACCTGCTACCAGTGCCACAAGGCGCTGCTGACGACGGAGCAGATGAACGAGATAAAGCCGGTCATAAAGAGCTTCGTCGGCTCGGAGGAAGAGATAAACGAGCAGACCATAGCGGCCGGAGCGCTCACGACCATAGAGCGCGAAGACACGAGCATGGTGCTGCTCAAGAAGCTCAAGTCGATAAAGAAGTGCCCGCACTGCGGCATACAACAGAGGAAGATCAAGCTCGAAAGGCCTACCTTCTTCTACATGGACAGCACCAGATTGAGGCCAGACGAGATCAGGGACTGGATGTCCAAGATATCTGATGATGATCTGACTTCGTTCGGCATAGACCCGACTGCAACGAGGCCGGAATGGCTCATTCTTACCGCGCTTTTGGTGCCACCGGTCAACGTAAGGCCGTCGATAACCCTGGAATCAGGTGAAAGGAGCGAGGACGACCTGACGCACAAGCTCGTAGACATAATGAGGATAAACCAGAGGCTTGAACAGGACATAGATGCAGGCGCTCCTCAGATAATAATAGACGACCTTTGGGAACTTCTTCAGTACCAGGTCACTACATATTTCAACAACGAGACTCCGGGTGTTCCGGTCGCAAGGCACAGGAGCACAAGGCCGTTGAAGACTCTTGCACAGAGGCTCAAGGGCAAGGAAGGCCGATTGAGATACAACCTCAGCGGAAAGAGGGTCAACTTCTCGGCAAGAACAGTCATATCCGCTGACGCAAGCCTCACGATAAACCAGGTCGGCGTTCCAAGCAGGATAGCGGAGACGCTTACGATACCGCTATACGCCACGGTCTGGAACCTCGAAGAGATAAAGAAGATAGCAGCGAGGACGGAATACCCGATGGTGCTCAACCTCATAACGAAGGAGGGCATAAGGAAGAGGCTCACTGACGCGACAAGGGAGGAGATACTCAAGATAATAGAGCCTGGATGCATACTGGAAAGGCAGCTGGTCGACGGGGACAGCGTCTTGATGAACAGGCAGCCTACGCTGCACAGGCTCTCGCTGATGTCGCACACGGTCAAGATACTTCCAGGAAAGACGATGAGGATTCACGTATCCGTCACGGTGCCATACGGTGCCGACTTCGACGGAGACGAGATGAACCTGCACGTCCCGCAGTCCTTGGAAGCACAATCGGAGGCAAGGTACCTGATGCAGCCGAAGGATCTGGTCAGGTCGCCGAGAGACGGCAAGCCGATCATGTTCATGGAAGAAGATGAAGTGGTAGGCGTGCACCTGCTGACGAAAGACGATGCATATTTCACAAAGGAAGAGGCAAGCCTGATGCTCGCCAACGCGGGAGTGTATGAATTCCCCAAGCATGAGGTGAAGGGCAAGTTCAGCGGCAAGAGCATCTTCTCGTTGCTGCTGCCGAAGGACCTCGAGTTCGAGTACAAGAGCGGGGCATCGAAGATAGTCATCAAGAAGGGAGAGCTCGTAGAGGGCACGGTGAGCTCGAAGCTCGTCGGAGAGGGCGGGGCACTGATATTGAGGCTGTTCGACGAATATGGCGCCGATTTCACCATGGAATTCCTGCTTCAGATGACCAAGATGACGCTCAGGGTAGCCGAAGCGGCTGGAGTCACGATAAGCGTCAGCGACTACTACAACTCCGATGCAACGAACAAGGAGAGGCAGAAGATCATAGAGGAGGTAGAGGGCAGGGTCAACGACATAACGAAGAAGTACGCCGAGAACAAGCTCGAATCGCTTCCGGGGTACACCAAGAGGGAGACTCTGGAGCTGGAGACGATGGCCCAATTGGAAGAGGCGAGAACGATCGCGAACAGGGCGCTCAGCAAGAGCATCGGCACAGACAACAACGCAATGCTCATGGCATCGGTCAAGGCAAGAGGAAACATACTCAACTACGTCCAGACAAGCATGTTCCTCGGACAGCAGGCGGTAAGAGGAAAGAGGCCGTCGAGAGGCTATTCGGGAAGGATACTGCCTTATTTCACGAGGAACAACAAGACCCCTGAAGCGAAGGGCTTCGTCAAGTCTTCGTTCTTCGACGGGCTGAAGCCGAAGGAGTTCTTCATGCATGCAATGGGCTCAAGAGACTCTGCAATGTCCAAGTCATTGGTCACTGCACAGAGCGGATACCTGCAGAGAAGATTGATAAACGCCATGCAAGATTTCTATACAGCCGAGGACCTGAGCGTCAGGGACGCAAGCGGAGCGCTTATACAGACTATCTACGGCGGAGACGGGATGGATCCCACAAAGGAGCGTGAATGAGCATGGAAAAGAACGAAATAAGCAAGAGCAAGCTCGTGGTTCCGGGAGAGGCAGTGGGAACAGTGGCCGCGCAGTCGATAGGAGAGCCGTCCACGCAGATGATATTGCGATCATTCCATACTGCAGGCATAGCCTCGGTCGTCACCACAAAGGGATTGCCGAGGATAATAGAGATCGTCGACGCTAGGAAGAAGCCGAAGTTCCCGACGATGCAGGTCTACCCCGAGAAGAAGATAGCCGACAAGTACGAGAAGGTCAGGGAGATATGGAGGAAGCTTGAAGACGTCAAGGTATCGAATCTCATATCGAACTTCGAAGAAGACTTCAAATCGGGAAGCATGATGCTCAATCTTGACAAGGAAAAATTGGCGTTCCACGAGGTCACTGGCAGGAAGATAGCCTCGGAGCTGTCCAAGAAGGAAGGCATAACGGTCGACCAGGACGGAGACCGGATAAAGGTCAAGGTAAAGAAGAAGGAGAACATAAAGTCCATGAGGACAACGTTCGTCCACGTGCTTGCCACTTCGATTATAGGCATACCGGGCATAAACAAGGCAATGATGCTCCAGGGAGAGGACGGCACATTCCACATCACCACGAGCGGCAGTAACATTGAGAAGGTCATGGAGATTGAGGGCGTCGACAAGTGGCACATCTACGCCAACGACCCGTTCGAGGTAGCGAGGAACTACGGCATAGAGGCCGCTAGGAACGTGCTCGCGAACGAGATAAACGACACGATAAAGCAGGAGGGCCTTACAGTCAGCTTCAAGCACCTTGCGCTGCTCGCTGATGCGATGACATACACTGGCGAGATAAGGAGCGCCGGAAGGCACGGCATCGCAGGGGACAAGGATTCCGTCTTCGCTAGAGCGGCCTACGAAGAGACCGTGAAGCACTTCATCAACGCCGGCCTGTTCGGCGAGAAGGACATGCTCAAAGGGGTAGCGGAGAACATACTGATAGGCAAGCAGATAGGCCTCGGCACCGGCAAGGTCAAGCTCGCGGTCAGGAAGACTGACATGGGCAAGCTGAAGGGCAGCAAATAGGCTTTTTCTCGGATCGGTGACAAAAGCGCGTGACGCCGAGTGAAAGATATAAAAATGTGCATTTGATTACTAATGATGATAATATGCCAATTCAGCAACAGGAACGGCCTTTTGATTTGTTAAACAGGGTTATAGGCCAGCAGGTGCTTGTCAGGCTCAAGAATAACGTGAGCGTGAGGGGCAAGATAACCTCATTCGACGCGCACATGAACCTGGTCATGGAAAGCGCAGAGGAGCTCAACGACGGAGAGCTCAAGGCAAAGCTCGGAACAATACTCCTTCGCGGCGGCAACATAATCTTCGTCTCGCCGGTGTAGATAGATCAGATGGACGGCGTTCAGGTAAGAAGCTCAATCAAGTCCATCTACGACAGATTCTCTATTCCTCGCAGCCTCAGACTGCACATGTACAGGGTGGCCTCGATAGCCGAGATGGTCTGCGACAACTGGAAGGGCCCGCGGATAGAAAAAGACGACATAGTGGCAGCATGCCTGTTGCACGATGTGGGCAACATAGTGAAGTTCGACTTTGACAGCGGGAGCACAATCAGCATACTCAATGAATCGGAGAGCGAGATCAGCCGTCTGAAGAAGTTGAAAGATGAGGTGGTGGCAAAGTACGGGAGGATAGACAACGAGGCGAGCCACAACATGATGAAAGAGCTGGAGGTCGACAAGGTGATCATCTCAATTGTCGACGAGATGAGCCACATCTTCGATGAAAAGGACAAAGGCTACGAGGTGATGGTATGCAGCTATGCGGATTTCAGGGTGGAGCCTGACCGGATATCCAGTGTTACAGAGAGGTTCACGGACTTCGCAAAAAGGAACAAGAACAATCCGAACTCGGGCATGAAGGCAAGAAGCGAGTCGGTCATGTCGAAACTGCCCAAGGCCCTCGAGATAGAGAGGGATATCTTCGCAAACGTGACGATAATGCCGGAAGAGATAAATGACAAAAGCATTAAGCCTTATCTTGACAGATATATGAAGTGAATCCCATTAATTGGGCTCGTGGCGTAACGGTAGCGCGCCTGCATGGCATGTAGGAGGTTGCGGGTTCAAATCCCGCCGAGTCCATACTGTTTTTAAGTTAAATGCGCTTCGGCAATCGACGACCGCTGCTGAAAGTTATAAGTATTACCTAAACTGCATGCAATACAGTGATCTGATGGTAGTACATAATGCAGCAACGACAGATGCATCGAAAACGCTAAACTTGACAATGCTCAGAGTGCAGGATGATGCGGGAATGGTCAAAGCATGGCATGCGGATTTCCCGACTAATACAATGTATGGATCGGGATCTTTTAATAGTATGAAGGAAAGATGGGATGCATATTTTGCCAGATCGGTAGAAAAGGCTG
>CAIOIN010000103.1 GCA_903858385.1 uncultured Microcaldota archaeon
CCGTAATCCATGTTCATGTAGCCTTCGACGAGCTTGACCTTCTTGAAGTGCATGTAAGTTGTGTATTCCAGCTCGGCCTCCTTCGTGGCCCGCACATAAGGCCGCATCTCAAGGGTGTTGGATATCATGTAAAGAATCCCTAGCGTATCGAGATCCTGCTCCAAAGAATCTATCATCCACTTTGCCGAAAGAGGATCAAGATAGAGCTGGCTGACCCGCTCGCCCATCTTCGTTGCCTTGTACACTCCATCAATGTCCTCCATGAACTTCCACTCCAACAGATCTTCGACTATGTCGTCGATCATGCTGTTTATGTGGCTCAGGCTCTTGTACTGGAAGCTGTAGAAGCTCTTGGCGAGAAATCTTTGCATCGCCTTCTTGCTGTTCAGGAAGTTCTGCGCGACGAACGCGAGAATATGGGTCCTCATTACGGGAGCAATCCCAAGAGAGGATTCTACGGGCTCGAGTTTCGCGATTATGTAGTTGTTGTAAAGCTCTTCTATGCGCTCCTTCGACGAAGCGATGAGCAGGGCGCGTCCCTCCTTGTCATATTTCGGCCTTCCGGCTCTACCGAAGAGCTGCGTCACCTCATTGACTCCCAATCTCTCGCTGGAGCCGTTGTCATACCTGCTCGTATCCCTTACCACGACCGTGTGGGCGGGGAGGTTGACTCCGAACCCAAGGGTGGTTGTCGAGCATATCGCCTTGATCAGGTTCGCCTTGAACGCCTCTTCAATCAAGTGACGTTGCTTGTTCATCAATCCTGCATGGTGGAATGAAACGCCCTTCCTCACCAGAGCGGCTATCTTCTTGCACTGCTCTGTCGGCCGCTCCAGGACATTGAGAACATCCTCGCTGACCTTCTCAAGCGCTGCACGCTCCTCCTTCTTGAGCATCTCGTCAACGGTCTGCGACAGCCTCACGGCACCGGCCTCCGCGTTCCTTCTGGCCGAGTAGAAAAGCAGTATCTGCTTCTTCTGCAGCAGCGTGTCCTGGGTTATCCTTGCCTCGGGCACCTCTGCCGTGCCCATCAGCTCCTCTTCCTTGACAATCTCCGTCTCATCATGGTAGTAGGCCCTGCCATTGTGCACTATGCCCTTGACAAGCTTCACCGGCCGGTACTCGCTCTGCACCAATTCCGCGCTGAGCCATTTTGCGATCTCATCGCAGTTTGCTATCGTGGCGCTCAGCGCTATTATCTGTGCCTCGCAGGTGGTAGCCAGCTTCGTCATCAGCACCTCGAGAGTGGGTCCGCGCGAAGAATCGCCGATCATGTGCACCTCGTCAAAGACCATGCAGCCCACGCTGTCCAGCCAGTTTACGCCATGGCGCAGAAGGCTGTCGAATTTCTCAGTCGAGAAGAAGAGCATGCTGTAATCGGCGAGCCACTGGTCATTGGAATCGAGGTCGCCTATGGATATCGCGGCCTTGATGTACGGATACGATGCTTGGAACTCGTTGAACTTCTCTGTGGCAAGGGCGCGCATCGGCGCTATGTATACCGCCTTCTTCCGCTTTGAGAGTATCGAATTGATGCAGGCCATCTCCGCTATCAGCGTCTTTCCGCTGGCGGTGGGCGAAGCCACAACGACATTCTTGAAGGAAAGCAGTCCGCACTCGACTGCCTGCGCCTGCGGTGGCGTAAGCTTGGTTATCCCCCTCTCGATCAAGGATTCCAACAGCTCGTTCGGCACCCTGCCTTTCAGCGACGACACCTCCATGCGAATATTATGCCGTAAAAGATATTTAACTCATCTTCAATCCGTGCGCTAATCAACTTATTTATAGGTTTATTATGAATGTAATAGGAGTTCATGCCTGATCAAAAGGGAATCGCCAGCGGCAGAGCGCAGATCGCCCTGGAGTTCGTGATCGTCTACTCCTTCGTTCTCGTCCTTTTCGTGCTCATGTTCACGCTGATTTCGACGCAGCGTGCCGCGACCATGTCGCAGCAGGAATACTCGCTGCTGCAGCTGCAGTCGCAGAACATAGCTGACTACATAGACCAGGCCATAGGGGCAGGCAGCGGATACGCGGCCACAATACCGCTTGCTGGCAGCATAGGTGCGCAGCAGTTCAACATCTCGATATCAACGACCGGCGTCGTGATAGCGCAGACCAAGGTCGGATCGCAGATAATAAGGGCGTTCGCGTTCAGCAATGCCAGGAACCTGTTGATAAACGGCACCCCCACGCAGAGCGGGAACGGGATAACCGTGTACCTTGTGCCGATCCAGAGCGGCAGCGTGTCCCTCGCGAACTCGAACGGCGCGATATACGTCGACCAGCAGCCTCCGCCAACGCTGACACTTGTGAAAAGCCTGGCGGCAACCCAGGTCGCAAGCACGAGAGTCGCAAGCTTTAACGGGCAGAGCGGCAGTTACATCTCATTACCAACAATCAATTCACTTGAACCGACAAGTGTAACCCTATCAATGTGGTTCTATGAAAGTAGTGTCTGGCCAAGTAACTATGTCGAAAATGGGTGCACTGGAATTGCCTGCTATGACATGATCCTGGATCATGGTTATGTTGATTGGAATATACTCGCCGGAGCGTCTAGGTATCAAATATCTTATACCCCCACCTTCGCCGGAAATTGGTATTTCCTTACGGGCACATTTGATGGATCAAATATGCACTTTTATGTAAATGGAAAAGAAGTTTCGGGGTCACCCATTTCAGCAACTCTTTCCTACAGCTCGCCATCCTTTGCCATAGGCAAACCTGCTCCAGGTAGCGTATCCCCATATTCAATCTCTGACGTCCAGATCTACAACACCGCACTCACGGCAAACCAGATTGCAAGCCTGTACGCCTCGGGCATCTCGGGCGCGCCAATCGCATCGGCAAACACCGTCGGCTGGTGGCCGCTCAACGGCAACACAAAAGATTACGGCGGCTACAACGATACCGGATCACCAACCGGCATGGGCTACAATAGCGTTGCGCAGATAAACACCCAAGTCCAGTACGGGACCGGGGCTAACGCCATAAGTGCGCCGCTGGGCTTCGTGACGAGCTCGGGCATACTTGGCACAATGGGGCGCAAGCAGGTGCTGTACACCAACGCGACCGGGCGCCAGACCGCCTTTATCTCGTCAAACGGATTCAACGGCATAGCAAACCTCACCATAAGCGCCTTCAACGATAACCTTACGACCGTAGGCAACTTGATAGCCTGGTATCCGCTCAATGAAGGTTACGGCTCCATCGTGTACGATCTCAGTGGGAAGTATGCCGAAGGCGGCTTCATCAGTCCATCATGGACGACCTTTGCAAACCAGACGGATTTCGCGGCTGCAAGTTTCAACGGAGTGAGCAGCTACATCACCGCCGGTACGACAGGGCTGCCTACCGGATCCGCCGCGCGTTCAGCTTCAGCTTGGATTTATTGGACCGGCACAGGCAGTTTTGTAGACCCATTTGTCTATGGATCATGCAGTCCGCAGCAACTATCCGGTATGGCCATCAGCTCTAACCTACTCACTTTTATCGCTGGAGGCACAAACCCACAAAGTGCGTTCACGGTATCTCCCAACACCTGGCACTTTATAGGTTATAGTTACCCTGCAGGGTCCAAACTGGTCACCGTTTATTTTGACGGACAATCACAAACCATCAACGCATATGACGGAGCCAACGCACTCGCCACGGGAAACACCGCCACGATGATAGGAACTGCCGGCTTCGGTGGGTGCAACAACCCATTTCCGGGTTTAATCTCAAACCTTCAGATCTACAGTACCGCGCTCTCGCCTTCGCAGCTAACGCAGATATATCAAGAAGGCATCTCAGGATCTCCGATAGGCGACGCTGGGTTATCCAGTTGGTGGCCCCTATCCTACGACTCCAAAGATTATTCCAACAACATGAACAACGGGATTTCCACGAACGTGGTGTACAACAACATCAATTACATACCTCCCGCAAAAACCGGCACGACGAAAGTGCCCTACTTCAACGGTGCGAACAGCTGCATACTGACCACCACTACGTCAATCACGGCAAACTCCGAGACGCAGATAGCGTGGGTGTACCTGCAAAGCCTTCCTGCACAAGGCTCGTATGCTCAGATCACCTACCAGGTCGCAGGCATCGGCGGTCTGTATGTGGACAGCGGCGGCTACCCGCTGTTTGGAGCAACGCTGGGCAGCACATCCAATGCCGTAGGCCTACCGGTGAGTATGGGCGTCAACCAATGGCACATGCTGTCCGGCACTTATTCCGGCTCTGCCATAAGCATCTGCATGGACAGTACGACCTGCCTGACGACTCCAGCATCCGGCGCACTCGCGTCGTCAGCATACGCGTTTTACATAGGCTCGCTACAAGGCTCTAGCAGGTTCACGAACGGCGAGATAGCCGACGTGCAGGTCTACAACAGCGCCCTGACGCAGGCGCAGATACAGCAGGCGTACCAGCAGGGCCTGCCGCCGTACGGCAAGCTGAACATCTCACTGGGTTGATCCGATGCTCGATAAAATCATCTTCAAAAGTTTCAAGGCGCAGTTCTGGAGCTTCGACGTAGTGTTCGCGCTCGTGATATTCGGGCTCGCGCTCACAATACTCACCTTCACCTGGTACAACATCAGCAACCAGCTGTCGTTGGCCTACGGCGGGGGCGACACGATACTCCAACTGCAGGCAAAGTCGTTCGCCAGCGGCATAATGTCCCCGGGCGTGCCCTCTGATTGGCAGAGCATCGCCAACACGGTAAACACCGTGACCTGGCGCAACCTAAGCATAGGTCTTGCCACAGCGCCGCTGGGCAGCAACCTCTCAAGCAGCAAGCTCTACGCCATGGCGTCGATGGCGAACTACAACTATCCCGCCACGAAGCAATTGTTCGGAATGGCTTTCGATTACTACATCACGATAACCAGCAACCCGACCATCGGCACTGGCCTGAACATAACTATGGGCAGGAACCCGCAGACGAATGGCGCGCGCACGACCTATGTAGAGCGAAGGAGTGCATTCCTCAACGGCATACCCGTCTCGATAAGGATAATAGCATGGACCAATACGACGCTGGCAACCAGCTGAGATGACAAGATGATAACAACCAAGAGCAGCTTCAAAGGATTCGTATTCACCCTAGACGCACTCTTCGCGCTCATAGTCGCGGTCGCAAGCATATCCATACTGATGTACGTGCACTTCAGCAGTACGCTGCTCTACACCGCTCCGGCAGCAGAGGCGTCGAGCCTGCTGCAGAACCTGCTCCAGACAAGCGTCTATTCCGCGTCTCTGGGCAACGTCTACGCCAGCTACCTGTTGAATGCATGGAACGGGAATTCATATTCATGGCCACAGTTCGCCGGCGACCAATACCACTCATCGAACACCAGCTACGGGCCGCAGGCAGCCTACCTGCTCTACACGGTCGCAGCCGCAAACGCCATAACGCCGGTCATTTCGGTCGGCAGCGGCGTCGCAGCCTTCGCCTCTGGCAACTATCTTTATGTGATAAACGCAACGACCGGCAGCATGGCAACATTGTACCCGCTCCCATCGGCATCGCCGATACCAGTCGCGCCGACCATCTACAAGAACGAGATAATCTACGCTACTGTGAGCGGCTACATAACCGCGGTCAGCCTATCGAACGCCCTGGTGACGCTGTGGAGCACCAACATCGGCGCGGCAGCGTCAACTCCGCTGGCGATAGAGAACAACTACGTCGTCTTCGGCAGCAGCAACAGTGTGTATTTGTTGTATCCGACAAACGGCACCTCGTTCGCCACTGCGGCGCTTCCCGCAGCCAGCCCCGCGCAGCCGCCGGCCTATGCAAACGGCGAATTCATAATAAGCACTGGCAGGGGCGGCCTGCAGAACTACCTCTACTCATACGCGCTCAACGGCAATGCGCTTGTAAACGTATGGAGCTACACGCTCTCTACGTCTAAGACAACGCCGCCTTCGGTTAACGGGAGCGCCATAGCCGTCGGCAGCGGCAGCTTCCTCTACACTCTCACTCTCGGCGGTAACCTGATAAGGCTGAACACGCTACCCAACACCCAGATAGTCGGGATATCATCGTCGCCCACCAGCTTCTACGTCGAGACCGTAAATGCGATCTATGGCTTCTCGCCTTCCGGCAACACACTCTTCTCGTACCCGACGCAGACCAACAACCAGAACTCGACGCCGTCCACGAGCTCTCCGATGCTTTACACACTGGTCAGCGGCACCAACTTCCAGGGCTACAACATCCAAACGGGCACCAACGTCTGGAACATCACACTGCCGTACCCATCGGCATACACCGGATTTTCCAACGTGGCGCTCGCCTACGGCAACGCCTACGCCGCGAACGGCAACTTCCTGTACGTATTCGGCACCTACAAATCCCAGCCGGGCGACAGCCTGCTGCAGGCTCTTGCCGGCATGTACCTGAACAACCAGAGCGCCTATTCAAACATAATGCTGAACAAGATCTACAACTCCACGAACACCGGCATCTTCATCAACAGCACCTATCCGCCATCATTGAAGCTCGCCTATTTCAACGGCGCTGGCAGCTATGTCAATGCCGGAAGCGGAGCGAGCATGAATGTCGTGAACCCGATGACCATCGTGGCATGGGTGAAGCTCAACGGCTACAGCGCCAACACCAACGTCGGCCAGGTAATAGCGGCCAGCTATGGCGGTGCAGCCAATTCCGGATACATCCTCAGTCTCGTTGGGCCGGGGGCGACGCCGGAGCTCAGGGTGGCAAACGCCATAGCCCAGACAAACGCAATATCTTCAACCAGCCTGCAGATCGGCACGTGGTACCAGATTGTCGGCACCTACAGCAGCGCCGGCGCAAACATCTATGTCAACGGCGCTCTTGCGGGCTCCGGCAACTTCGTGAACAACGCCCTGCCGCGTGCGGCACTCATGATCGGCACGCCTTCGTGGTGCACCGGATGCGGCAGCTACATGAACGGCTACATCATCAACACGCAGCTCTACAACACCGCTTTGAAACCCGCGCAGATAATGCAGCTCTTCCAGGCGGGGCAGTACGGCGTGCCCGTCAATGCAACAAACCTTGTAGGATGGTGGCCGCTCAACGGCGACTTCAACGACTACAGCGGCCATTACAATCTGGGCATGCCGACCAGCGTGGCCTACCAAAGCTCTAACACTTTACCTGCGTCGCTCAGGAACGCCTTCCAGGTGAGCAAGGCGGCAGCGCCGCTCAGCATCGCGTCGAAAGGCGCCAACAGGCTCTACAACGTCAGCGTGGTGTCATGGAGATGAGAAAAAAGAATCAAAAAGGAATAATGCTCACGCTTGCCACTGTGGTATTGTTCGTGCTCATGCTCGCAGAGCTCGTCGCCTACGTATCGCTCAACATAAACTACAACCTGATCGTCTCCAGCTCCTCTGCGGTCTCCGGAGGCGCGACAGCAATCGCGACGCTGAACTCCGCGTCATCAGCTTTCCTCCATCAGAGCCTGCAGAACGCGTTGAGCTCGCTCATACAGTACGAGAGCACGCCCTCACTAAGGAAGGGACACTTTGTCAACAACACCGCCTACGCGCTGCAGTCGCTGATGTACAACGGAACCATAGCTAATGGAATAAATGTTGGCGGTTTCGACGGGCAGAGTAGTTACGTTGATACGGGAGGGGGAGCAAGTTTGAACATTGCAGGAAACCAAATCTCAATAAGCGTATGGGTAAATCCTAATACCATCATTGGAGGAAGCACCAACCCTGTGATTGATAAATGGAATGTTTGGGGAATGAGAGTGCAAGATAGTTTTCCATCCTACATCTACACCACCGGTTGCGCCAGCGCTGGAGTATGCAGTGTAAATTTCGGGACAATTCCCACAAACACTTGGACGTATCTTGTATTGACTTACAACGGCAATACCATCATCTCGTACAAAAACGGAGTCGCATTTAATAGCCTAATTACCTCAGGCACGGTGCATACTAGCGGTAACGACGCCAAAATCGGGCACGATTCAAGCGGCGGTAACCAATATTTCAGTGGTCAACTCGCCGATGTGCAGATCTACAACATAGCGCTCACGGCAAACCAGATTGCAAGCATGTACACCAAAGGTATCGGCGGCTCACCAATCATATCCACAAACAATGTGGGATGGTGGCCGCTAAACGGCGACGCGAACGACTACAGCGGCAACGGAAACACCGGCACGCCTACGAATGTGTTGTATAACGGCGCCGCGCCATACATGAGCTATGCGATGCTAAACTCGACATTCAGCGGCTTCAGGAATCGCATAATCAGCCAAATATCCAACGAGGGCTTCAACATATCTTTGACCAACGGCACCCTGTCCGTATTTCAGACCTCGCCTTTCACGATAAGCGCCAACTACACCGCACTGGCCGTGGTGAACTCGACCCGCGGGCTGTTCAGCTTCCCGTTGACCGCGACCTCGAGCATCGCGCTCAACGGGACGCAGAGCCTGTACGGAATAGAAACTGGTGATCCGTTCATAATAAAACCCATGGCCAGCTATCCGAAGCCCGTGCTGGTGGGGAATGCCTTCGCCATCTCCGGCAGCGCCACGACCACGCTGTTCTCGTACGGCACCGCGTATTATGTTCCTGGCGCACCCTCATGCGCATCGGTGCCATCGCAATACCAGAACGCAAACTACATACTCGTCACTCCCAACGCCGCAAGCATAGCCAGCACGATATGCGGCATGGGCGGCCTGGTGACCAATACCCTAAACAGCCCAGCCGCAACCGTTCCCTACCTCGTCTATCCGAGCCCGTCCAACGTCATCAATTCGATACGGACCGGAACATCGCTACTGCTCAGCGTCCAAGGCCTCAGCCTTTTGAACATGTCCGGCCTGCAAAGCGCGATACAGAACGGCTATTCATTCGCATCGCCTTACGTGCCCGCTTATCTGGGCTGGGCGCAAGGAAGCCTGACCCAGAGGTCGCCCAACGGCATGTTCTCCTTCAACCTGCTGAACAGGATGCTGGCTAGCTTCACCGGCTCCAGCTATGTGAGCACCAACACCATAGGGCTGCCGTCCGGCTCCAGCCCGCGCTCCGCCTTCGCATGGGTGTATTTCACCGGCTCTCCATCCTCAGGCACATACGTCGTAGAGAGCTACGGCGCTTCGTCCGCGAGCACTGCGGCAAAGCTCGGGATAACTTCGGGCAATCTTTTCTTCTCTGGTATCAGCAACGACTTCACCAGCACCCTGTCTATCACTCCTAACTCATACCACCTCGTAGGCTATGCCTACACGCCGAACTCAGTGACGCTCTATCTCGATGGAAGCTCACAGAAGGGCACACTGTCTTCAAGCCTCAGCACGACGCTCACCTCTGCCGACATAGGCGCAGATGCTCCATCAGGCAACACCAACAAATTCTCCGGCCAGATAGCCGACGTGCAGATATACTCGACCGCGCTTGCGCCAGCGCAGGCGGCGCAGCTCTACCAGGAGGGCATAGACTCGATACCGATAAACAACGCCGGCCTCGTAGGCTGGTGGCCGCTCAACGGCGACTTCAACGACTACTCCGGGCTGGGCAACAACGGCATCGCCACCAGCGTGTCGATGAACAGGTTGAACGACTACCAGGCAGATCCGATATGGGGAGGCTCGCTCTACGGCACAAATTCAATGGGCACAGGCGCGCTCAGCGTCGTCGAAGGCGTGATGAACTGCGCCAGCACCTCGCAATGCACATCATCGAGTCTAGAGCACCTGTACACTACTAATGCTCCGCTCTCTGGCACTTACTCTTCCGCATCAAGCGAATCAAATGCGTTTGGTATTGCAAATGCCGTAATCACAGCAACATCATCCTCATCATCTTGTTCGGGAGGCGGCACAAACACTCTCAATATTTATAGCAGTCTGACACTTACCGTGCCTAGCTCGGTCACCGTCACCTACACAATATATGGCGGTGGAGGTGGTTCGGGCTCATCTGGCGGAATTTCAGGAACTGCAGGTGCAGTAGCTACAAGTTCATTTGCTATAACCTCCGGTCAAACATTGAACGTCATAGTCGGCGGAGGAGGAGGCGGCGGCGGATACGGCAACGGCGGCGGTGGAGGCGGAGCCGGCGGTTATTACGGCGGCGGAGGTGGGGGAGGCGGCGGTGACGCAGGCTGTGGAGGCGGCGGAGGCGGTAGTTCTGCTATTCTTGTAAATGGTGCGATTGCCAACGGTGGTACTGCATATGCATCAGGCGGTGCAGGCGCCCCTGGATATGACTACCCCTCATACGGATCCAACGGCGGAGGCGGAGGCACCAGCAGCGGCGGTGGTGCAGGAGGAGCAGGCGCAACCGGCAGCGACGTGAGCGGTAGCCCCGGGAGCAAAACCAACGGTGGCGCGGGCGCAACGCAAAGCGGCAGCAATGGTGGCGCAGCCGGTAGTACCGGAGGCGCTGCCGGCGGTGGAGGCAGCGGCGGCGGAGGCGGCGGAGGAGGATACGGCGGCGGCGGAGGCGGCGGAGGATATGCAGGCGGCGCGGGGGGCACTGGAGGTAGTAGTGGCGCCTCGGGCACTGCAGGCGGAGCGGGTGGCTACAGCGGAGGAACTGGTGGAGCCACTGGCGCAGGAGGAACAAGTGGTGCCTGGGCAGCAGGGGGCAGCGGCGGAGCGGGTGGAAGTGTAACACTCAGCTGGTCTGGATCATCGTGTCCTATATAAAATTCATCCACATCTACGACTAAGCGCCGCCTATGTGGCCGAATATGCCGCCCACGACCGATACCATCACAAGGAATATGCTTATGCCTATGATTACGAACACCGGCACTAGCCTCATGCCCTTCATCACCGAACCTGACGATATCGCCGAGACTATAAGGCTCGAGAAAGCTGCGATTATTATGATTGCAGCCAACGAGAAGTAGTGGTATGCCTGGACGGTTATGGTCGGCGGGCTGGGCTTTAGGAAGGATATGCCTGCTGTGGGCAGCCCTCCAGGGTTCTGCGCGAGTATGCCCTTCCACACCGTGTCCGTGACGACTATCATCTGGCTGGTAAGGCCGTACAGCACCGGCGCGGCTATCAGCGCAGCGAAGATTATGAATATGCTGTACATCAGCATTTGCCCCGCTATCTCTTTCTGCATGAGCTGCTGCTGGCGCATGTCCTTGGATATCTGCATGAGAAGGTCCGCGACCGCTCCGCCGTAGCGCAGCGCCTCTAATATCATCTTCACAGCATGGTTCAACTGATAGGACCTGTACCTGCTCGCGAAAGATTTTATAGCGGTCTCGAAGCTCTCGCCGCCGAAGACCCGCCTGTTCATCTCCTTGACATCCTCGCTCAGATAGCCGAACTCCGGCTTGGCGGCCATGAGCATCGCCCGGTCAAGAGCGACTCCGCTCCTGAGGTTCGCGGAGGTTATCTGGAGATAATCCGGAAGCATGCTTTCGAGCTTTGTCTTCCTGCCCTCTATGTTGTATTCGAGAAGCAGGTAGATCAGCGCTATGTATAACGCCGCGGCTATGAGGCCTACTGCAGCATCAATAATCGTGTTGATCTTGAACGCGAAGAGCACGAACGGCACTACGATGATTATGGCCAGGGCTCCGAGTATGGCCGTTCGGAGAAGATTTTCGACAGTCGTCTTCACTCCGGCGAGGTCTATCTCGTTCGATATCCTTCTCACAAGGCCTCTTGACACGAGCCTTTCAAACGTTATCATAGCATCACAGAGTGAATACCGGCCTTGAACTCCTTATCAACTGCAGGAATATGATCTGCAAGAATATTAATCCGACTATCACGAACTCGAGAACGGTATCGTTCATGGAGAATATCGCGACGAACGTGGTCAGTATCGTAACCACCGCGACTCCCATGCTCGGGAGTATTATTCCAAAGAGCATGTAGAACATAGCTATCGCGTTCAAGCTCTGGCCGTAACGCCTCAATTCGATGACGCGCTCCTGCGACATCTGGTCTATCACGCTCTGCAGCGCGCTCACGACATCGGCGCCGGCACGTATGCTCACCGAGGCCTGCAGCATCATCCTCCTGAATGACGGGCTCTTCGTTTCGCTGACCGTCTCGTCTATCGCGTCCTCCAAGGGCGTGCCCAGCTGCACGCGCTCCACTATCCTGGCGAACTCCTTGCTTGCGTCGCCGTAGCCGACGCTTATCGAGGTTATCGCGTTGAAAAGCGGCATCCCTGACCTGAGCGATATTATCATGTCCCTCGCGGCGAAGAGTATGTCGCGCTCTATGTTCTTCGAGGTCACCGCGCCCTTCTGCGTGGGGTAATTCAGGAACACGCCCAACGCCGAGTTGAAGATCGCTATGCCGAGCACAGCAGAAAACAGAACCGCAGTTACCGCAGACATGCCAAGCTTCAGGAACAGTATCAGTATGGCGACCGCGAGCACGACGGAGAGCATCGCGGATGCGATCAGCATGCGCTTGACGAACTCGTAGACGCCGCCCTTTATGCCCTGGTCCCTGAGCGCATTTTCAAGTCCCTTGTGCTTCGCCCCTATGCTCGATATGTACATCTTTATCCTGTCCGTGCCGCTGCCGCCCGCAAAGGCGGCCTTCTTCGGCACCGCTTCGCGCTCACGGACCTTTGCCGCAGTTGTAGCTGTCTGAACTCCAGACGGCTGGGTCGTAGATGGGTTGGAATATGCCGCGGGCCTCTTCCCGCCGAACATCGAGGCCATGCCCTTGCGTGCGGGCTCGAGCTCCACGGTCTTTCCATCCACGTTGATGGTCCTCTTCTTCTTGTCAAATATCATCGCATTCATCTTTTGATGAGCGAGAGCGCCTCCGTAAGCCTCTGCCTCCGCATGTCCCACAGCGACCTGTCGAGTTCGCTTAGGCTCCTCTTCTCCCTCGCCAGCTCGTCCTCCAAATCATTGACGACCTGCTGCAGGCCCTCCAGCTCCAGCCTTGCGATCTTCGCCTGCTCCTTGTCCAGTGCGTTTTCCCTCAGCGCAGCGACAATCTGCTCAAGCTCCCGTATCTGATCGGATATGGGTAAGCCCGGAAGCACGAGATCATTCGTGTTCACCCTCTTTATCTTCAACTCGTTGAACTTCGGCTTTGCCTCATGCAAGCCGCTCACTATGCCCTGCATCTCGGCTTTTATGCTCTCGCGCTTGGGCTGCTGCGCCTCTGCGATGCCTTCTGCTGCAGTGCGGCTCTCCCTCTCGACTGCCTGTTTTGCACTCTGTTGCCTTGCCGCAGCGCCTTTCTGCGGCTTTGCCTCGACCTCCTCCGCCATATCCAGCATCTTTCCATAGCCGGGCGCGGCCGCCTGCTGTCCGCTGCCTGCCACTTTGGATATATCGACAAGGCAGAGCTCTCCCCTTTTCGCTCCCGCTTCCAGCCCCTCTATCACCGTGAGCATGTCCGCGTAGCTTACATCTGGCAATCAACCACTATTGAAACATCTCCTTCGAGAATGGCGTATCCTTGTCGGCCGCTTCTATGATCTTGCTCTTGTCCCTGTAATAGTTCGCGATCACGAACCCCGCGCTGTCGACATCGGTTATGCTGTTCTTGACCATCCAGTTCAGTATCTTGACCTTCTCGGCAATCTCGGCATCGATCTCATTTCTCGAAAGGCCGCCGTATAGTTCAAGGGTCTCGGCGAGCCTCGTCATGTTGCTCACGCTGTCGAAAGCGTCGGTCTTGAAGTTCCACCTGTGCAGAACGTTCACGTCTCCGCTGTCGAGGACTTCGCCGAACTCCAGAAGCCTTCTTATGTCCCTTGTCCTGTGCCTGAACAGCGTGACTATGCCTCCAAGCGCGTTCATGTTGACCTTGGGCACGTTGAGCGGCGGATTTATCATCCTTATGACCGTGTCTCTCGCGTTGTCGGCGTGCACAGTCCCATAGACTGCGTGACCGGTGTGTATGGCCTCGAACAGCGTCTCGGCGTCCTTCTGCGTCCTTATCTCCCCAACCAGCACTATATCGGGACGCTGCCTGAGCGCGTTTATCATCAACTGATAGAGCGTCACTTCTCCCTTGCCTTCGGGGTTCGGCTGCCTTGCAAGCATCGGTATCCACTGCAGGAAACTCGGCAGCGTAAGCTCCCTGGTCTCCTCGATAGAGACCACCCTCCTGTTCGGGGGGAAGAATATGCTAGATGCATTCAAGAAGCTCGTCTTTCCGCTTGCAGTGCCTCCGGAATACATGAGGCTTATCTCGTTCTGTATGCAGAGCCATATGAGCGCGCCGAGCTCCGAGCTCATCGTATGGTTCTTTATCAGCGCGGTCATTGTCCACGGGTTCTTCGAGAACTTTCTTATCGTGATCGTGTTGCCGTTCTGCGATATAGGCATCAGTGTTGCATTGACTCTAGAGCCGTCAGTAAGCACCGCATCCATGAGCGGCGCAAGTCCAGTGATCTCGCGCCCGGTTATCCTGCCTATCTGCGCAGCCTGGTCATAGACGAGCTCGTCGGTCGTCGGCTTTATGCTGGTCTTGCACCACTGGTACTTCTTGTGGAAGACCCAGATAAAGTCCCTTGAGCCGTTGACCGCTATCTCTTCAAGATTGTCATCGGCCAGCGGCGCCTCCAGATCACCGAGGCCCAGCATCATGTTCAGCACGTACGCTATGAGCAGCCTCTTGACCTCCTGGTCTGGCACTGACATGTACTTGTCTATGAGTATTTCGCTTGCCGAGACGTACTTCTTGTTGAGGTCCTCTATGTAGATTTTGTCCTGCACCCTCGACGGGTCTATCGGCACCATCGAGAGCAATTCCTCCCTGAGCGACATGATCATCAGCTTCGTCGCCGAGCCTATGCCCCTGAATGTCAGGTTGTAGAGCGGCACGAAGTCTTGCGTCTGGACTATGTCTATGTGGACGCGCATGCCGTGTGCATCAAGATCGTAAGATTCAAGCACCTTGTCATCAACCATCGTTCACACCTCCTCGCTGTTTAGCCTTTTGTTGGCATCATCTATCTTCTTTCCTATCCTTGCCACCTTTATCTTGGTGCTTCTGTCCTTGTCGGCAAGCTGGTCGACCAGCTCGGCCCTCTGCTCCACCGAAAGATTCGGCGCGTTCAATGCCCTGAGCCCATCAGATATGTTGGAAAGCTCCGCCTTTGACTCTGCAATCTGCTTGTTCATATCCTCTACGTCCCTCCTAAGCCCGCGCACCGTGTCATCCAATTTCGAGACGTCCCCGAACGCGCTCTTCAGCGTGCCTATCTTCTCCAGGACCGCCGCGGAATTCGACTCGACTATCTTGCCGTTCCTGTATATGTTCTCGTTAAGCTTCTGGTACTTGTCGGAGAACTCGACTCTCGCGCTGTTGAGCGTGCGCTTCGCGCTCTCGCTGTGCCTCTTGAACTCCTTTATCTGGCTTGCCAGGTTCTTCGTTACGCTGGCCTGGTTGTTCACGCTGTTCGCTATGTTCTGTATCTGCTGCGTGTCCACCTTCAGCCTCAATTCTATCTCGCTGCTCGTCGAATCCAGCTGCCTGTTGAACTCCCCGACCTGCGAATCTATGCTCTTCTTCATCGATTCGAAGAACCTGTCCTTCGTCTTCCTGAGCTCCTCTATCTCGGACATGGCGGCGCTGGACCTCTTAAGCAGCTCGTTCACCTTGTCTATGTTCGCAGCGACGCCCTTCTCGCCTCCTGCAGCCGTGAGCATGTCTATCTTCGAAGACAGGTCGTTTATGCGCCTGTTCACGTCGCCGTACGTCGCCTCGACGTTCTGCTTTATCATGGCTATGCCCTTCTGCTCGGCCTCAACCTGCGCATAGGACTTGTTTATCTCGGCAAGCATCAGCTGTACTTCGGGCATGCGCTGCCTGTAAACGCCTTCGATGTTCGCCACGGACATGCTCAGCCCAGTGATCTTCTCGGCGAACTTGTCCAGTTCGGCGCGCTGCACGTTCGCGCTCTGCCCAAGTATGCTCTCCCTTGCCCCTAACTTGACCTTGACGCTCTGCACCTCTTCCTTGCCTATCACGATGGGCTCGAGGTACATCTTGCCCACCTCGTAGCTTATCCTGGCCATGCCTCCGCCCTCAAGGACCTTGGCCCATCTCTCTACAATCTTAGGATCAGCGCCCAGCTGGACCGCTATGGTGTTGAGCTCGCTCTTGCCCTTCGTCCTCAGCAACTCCACAAGAGCGTCTATCGAGGTTCTCGCCTCACCAGCATCTTGTCCAGTCGCCCCAGGCATATGACAACACGATTAGTAATGCGCAACAAACGTTTAAATACTATCTACAGTTCGACAGCAGTCAACGTCAAAACTCTAAAGCGCGAACCTGTAGACCGTCGAAAACAGCAGCGCTATCGCAAGCATCAGGACTATGCTCCACAGCGATATGATGTTGAAGAGCATTATCAGCACGAATATGACGCCGATGACCGCGAAATAAACGGGCTTGTTCCACGCGAGTATCTTGCTCCCATCCAGGGGCCATATGGGCAGCATGTTGAAGAAAGCGAGGAGTATGCTGATCGATATCGTGAACATGAGCGCGGCGTAAAGATAGCTGGTCGGAGCCGGATTGAACAAGAAGAGCAACGCGAAGAACACCGCGAAGACCACGAAATTCGTCAGCGGGCCCGCGAGCGACACGATGCCGTTCTCTTTTTTCGTGAAATGGCTCGCGTATATCACCGTAGCTCCGGGTATGCCTATCAAGAAACCCAGCATGCCCGTTATCAGCGTGATGACCAGCCCGTTCGTGGAGGTCTGGAAGCCGGCTATCGCGCCGTAGTGCTGCGCGACGAACTTGTGCATCAATTCATGGAGCACGAAGCTCAGCGTGACTGCCAGCGCGGCGATGGGCAAATAGTACAAGAAGGTGTCGATGCCGCCGGAAGCGGCTGCGCCTGCGATGCCTCCGGAAAAGCTGAGCGAGAATGACACAACGAGCACAAGGTCTGCCAGCGCTATGTTCTTGAGCTCCTCCATTCCCGTTATGTTGTACCGGAACGCCATGACCATATTTTGCAAATGCTTTATAAAACAGATGCGTGACAATATAGTGTATTTAGCTCCATCGTCTAGTGGTCATTGCAAACAAACGCAACCAAAAAAGGACGGCGGCCTCTGGAGCCGTAAACGCCAGTTCGAATCTGGCTGGAGCTAAATTAAAATTATAAACATCAAACTTTTCCTGCTTCTCCTATCACGGCATAAGTAACCGAATGGACCCACTTGCTCTGCTTGGGTGCGCCGGACAGCTCGCGCGTCTTCTTGGCCGGCACCACGCGCTCCGCTAGATGATTATTTAAACTTTAATAGTGTGAAGATACCGATTCAATGCCAAAGGCGTTAACCGGCCACGTGATAGTCTGCGGCTACGGCACACTCGGCGAAAAGGTGGTCGACGTCCTGTCGGGCCACAACGTTTCCTTCATACTGATCGAGATAGACGCGAAGAAGGTCGAGAAGGCGCGGGAGCTCGGCTACAGCGTGATGGAAGGCGACGCGACAAGATCCCAGGTGCTGAAATCGGCTAACATAGCCACTGCGAAGGCAATTGCCATCGCGCTCGATGACGACGCGAAGAACCTGTTCACCGTGCTGACCGCAAGGGATCTGAACAAGAGCATCTTCATAGCCGCAAGGGCAAACGACGATTTCGTCAGGGAGAAGCTGATAGAGGCGGGCGCAGATTACATCGTGATGCCGCAGAGGGCTGCGAGCAAGGAGATAGTCAATGAGCTCCTCAAGTCCGGATAACATCGGCATGCACGGCGTTGCAGCACCCACAATAACCGGCAGGATGCTCATTTTGCTGGCAATCGCCGCAGCGCTGTTCACTATATTCTCCATAGGGGCCATAGATTACCTAACCCACAATTTCTACGCCTCGAGCTATTACACATTCGCGGCGCTGTTCGATACAAATCCGTCCACAAGCGGCGGCACAATAGCCTCGCTGATTCCGCCGTTCAGCAGCGACTTCTATGCGCTTCTTGCGATATCAGCACTTGACGGGGTGATCAAAGCAGTGATAATCGGCTTCATCATCGCCACGTTCACGAAGTCCATAATGAGCATCGACATATCCTCGAAGATAAACGCCGCTGCGGCAAGCAGGCTGAAGAACCATGTGATAGTCTGCGGCTATTCGATGCTCGCAGAGCGATTATGCAAGGAGCTTAAGCGGGAAGGCGTGCAGTTCGTTGTCATAGACAAGAATCCCGAGATAGTGGGGCTGCTCGGCGAGCTCGGCTACCGCGCAGTGAACGGCGACTTCACCGAAGCGCGCACCCTCAATGCGGCCATGCTGAAGGCCTCAAAGGCCATCGTGTTCGCCACGGAGAGCGACTTCAACAACCTTCTCGGGGTCGTCACGGCGAAGCACGCCTATCCAAACGCTAAGATAATAACAAGGACATCGGAAGAGATAAACATAGGCAAGATGAAGCGCGGCGGAGCGAAGCTCTGCCTTGTGCCGGAGCTGGTGGCGGGCCAGGAGCTCGGCGATAGCATACTGAAGCTGTGATTGCATGGTTACATTCAAGAACGCCTGGGTGACACTCCTTGCAGTCGCAGTGCTGCTGTTCATACTGTCCAACATCATCGACATATACTCCGGGACCAAGCCCGTGTATGCGCTGCTGGAGAACATCTTCGGCTCGCTGCAGATCAACTACTCGGTGATACACCTATACGCGAACGTCAATGACAACCTTTACACGCTGACATCGAACCTCATAGACAGCATCGTGTTCGCGCTAGTAACGGTCATGCTCGCCACATGGTTCGTGAACCTCATAAGCGGAATCAGCCTAAGGGGCAGGCTTCTCCTCTCCAGGATAAGCCGCACAAAAGACCATGTCATAATCGCGCCATTCAACCCGCTTGCCCAGGCGCTCCTGAACGACCTGAAAGAGGCAAAGATAAAATCCGTCGTCATAACAGAGAATGCCGAGGATCTGAAGGGCCTCCGCGAGCAGAATGCAATGGCTCTGGTCGGTGTGATCAAGTCTATGGAGGTATTTGAGACTGCCGGCATAAAGCGGGCCAAATACGTGATCGCATGCAGCGACGACGACCTGCAGAATGCGCTTATAACGGTCACGGCGAAGAATGCCAACCCTAAGATAAAGATAATATCCAGGGTGACCGACGAGGCCGACATACCGAAGCTGAGCATAGCCGGCGCCTACTGGACGATAAAGCCTGAAATAACCGCCGGGGAGAAGATCGCCGACGAGCTATTGAAGATCGTCGTGTGACACTGCTCTTCATATTTTTGGTTTCCCTCTCCAGCCCTGTGGCGGCTTCGGGTTTGTATAATGCTCGCGATAGTTCTCATCGAAGAAGTTCGCAATGGTTGTACCCACAAAACGGGTTTTGTCGGCAAAACTTGACCAATCACCTTTCGGTATGGGGGTAAGCAACTGCCGCGAGAACACCTGCGAGCCATAATACTTAAAGTAATTATAAGATGGAACTGGAACCGGCGGTGGCCCTCCGGGGACCACTGGTGTCGTCGAAGCCGGAGTTCTAAAGTGGTATGCGCTCACCGGCATCGACATAGCCGCTATCAATACGGTCGCTGCAGCCGCTCCATACCCTCCGACGATCGGAACCTGGCCGGCGCCGTATCTCCACTCCGCTACCGCTGCAACTCCTGGCCCACGCCCAGCATATTCCGCACGTACCTGGGCTCGCATCAGCCCGTCGACATATCCCGGATTGGTGCGCTCCGTGCTCTTCATCAACTGCCCAATCTCCCTATTAGCCAGCTTTTCCGCCTTCATATTCCGGCTATTGTTCACTATGTTGGCCATCGGTGTGCTGAATTTGTATCCGGCGAGCCCTTTCTTAGAGAAAGCGGTTTTGGTCCCCCACCTGATCGTTGGCTCTAGCACAAAGCCGCCCCATCCGAATTTCGCCCGGATTGCTAATCTCACCTTGCCGATGCCTTTGCTATCCGTGCTGTTCTTTCCAATATTCTTGCTGTCTGTTTCTGAAAGAGTGGTCATGAATCTCCTGAATCCAGAGCCAGTGTCCAGACCATTACGATGCCCCGCAACCAACCATTGGCGTGGATTCGCATCCATGCTAGCAAATATGCCCTTTATTTCCCTCCTCTGATCGCTATTCAATGCTTTCGGGCTGCTCAAACCATTTTTCTTTACATAATCATTCACAATCTGCCTTGTCACTACTGCTTTGGCCGCCGTACGCGCCCCTTGGCCTTCAGACGACCTCAGATACACATTCTGCTTATTCATTTTTTTTGCGCTTGCCTTATTCTTCGAACGGGCTCCATATCCTGCCATGCGTGCCTTCACCCCTCCGCCGGGCGTCGACATCAGCTCCTTGAACTCGGTCGTCTTGCTGATTCCCTTGCCTGCGCCTCCTGCTCCGAAGCCGCTCGCCATCTGCATTATTGCGCCGAAGCCGAGCAGGGCGAAGAGGTCGCCGCCTCCCCTAAGGCCTGCAGCTGCAGCTATGAGTATAAGTATTATTAACACTGGGATGAGCGCGTATATCGCGCCTATGCTCAGCAGCGCCAAGATGACCATTTCCACCGATGATATAGCGTCGCAGGTGATATTTAAAGATTTTGTCATGATTAGACAGACGTCATACATGCCTCAGGAACAGCTTATCCAAAAAAGCGCTGGGAGTGGGAAACACCATTCCCGTTAGACGTGTAAAATGTATCCACGTCCCTAAGTAGAAATAGCCGTCATTGCTCTTTTGTTTCTGTCGACCGTATCTATTTTTCTGTTACAGTCATGCACCTGCACTTACTTGCTGGCGGCAACGTATGCTACACTAGCCGTATAAGGTTCGAATGGACCCGGCGTAGGTGGATAAGTTGCATGTACAATCTCATTACATTCGCGTTCATGCATTACCTGCAATCTGATCTCCGGACCGCCCAATGTTATACAATCAACCAACAGAACAAAATGGCCGCTTCCTCCACTGACTTCAGCCCTTTTTCCATCAGGGAGAGCTTCCCATATTGCTTCCGATGCCACTGGGGTGAGCACGCCATTTTTGTAATCTATTTTGCACGATACTGTCTCGTTGGATTTGAGATCACGCCCAACAATTTTAAGTCCAGGGTCGTCTCCTAGCCATACCTCGTCCATGCCTGTTTTTTCAAGCAGGGACTTATCCGTCTTCAATTGGATAATGAATTCCTTCAGTGTGGGCAACCTTCCACCATTCTGCGCAGCTATCTTCACGGCATCCGAATAGTTTGCTTTCTGCTCCAATACCGTTATAGGACCTGTATTTGAAACCATGTTCGCGTGTGAGACTGTTTTGCTTGCCATCATAATCACTATGATAAATTGCGATTTCCCTAATATTTATAGCTGCCTGCGACCTTCGTTGATTGTGGAAGTAAGCCAAAATCCGTCGTCGTAAAAACAAGGCGCTGGGAGTGGGAATCGAACCCACGAAAGCCATTTCTAGCTAAACAGCTTAGCAGGCTGCCGCCCTTTAGTGAACTTTCCTTTCGTTAAAAAGTTTTGTTTACCACTAGGCGATCCCAGCACGGTAATAATTTGCAGGGCAACTTTAATATAAGTGTGGCAGAAGCCGACCTGGCAATACTGGGTATCGGCAAGCTCGCTGCATCAAGACTTGGCCCTGTATCTTAAGAGCATAGCCTTATTGCACGCCTCTTTGGTCGAACTTTCGACGAAAGTTCAGGCTATATGCTTAGGGTTGCTCCTTCCGGCCTGGCCCGGTTTGCACATGAGACTACCACCTAAGGCAAGGCTTCACGGCCTTGACGCAGACTTGCCGAGACCCGAATACCACTCGATCGACATTGGTTCGCCTAAAGGGATTTGCGAACGGAGAACCCTTAGCTCCCCGACCTATCTGCCAGATAACTCTTTGCGTTAGGTATATTAATAAGTTCGCTAAATACCATACTACAGAGGTGCTTTTGATTGAGCAATGACGAATACAACAGGCTGATTGACGACGCTTTTGCGAAGATCCCCAATCTATCCATGGAGAAGGCGGACTTCGTGATACCCAAGGCGGACGGGTTGACGCAAGGAGCAAAGACGGTCATAAGGAACATTGCAGCCATAGCGGACAGGGCGAGGAGGAAGCCCGAAGAGATAGCGAGATATCTCAGCAAGGAATTGTCGGCGCCTGCAAGCATAGCCGAACAGGGGCTGATAATAAGCGGCAAGTTCTCTGGCGACGAATTGGACAAGCGCATAACGAAATATTTCGAGACCTATGTCATATGCAAGGAATGCCATAAGCCTGATACTCATCTTGAGAGCGCGAAGAACGGCATGTACCTCGTCTGCGAGGCGTGCGGCGCGAGGTACTGGGTGAAGAACTACTAGGTTGTTTGGATGGACAGAAGCGGCAGAACACACGACAGAAGGAGAGGCGCGGTAGTGGAGAGCAGGCTCAAAATGCCCGTGGACAACGAAGTTGTCGGAAGGGTCATGAGGATAGCAGGTGCAACTAATTTCTTCATCAAGTGCAACGACGGCAAGGAACGCCTTTGCACCATACCCGGCAGACTGAGAAGGATGTTCTGGATAAAAACCAACGACATCGTAATAGTCAAGCCCTGGATAGTGCAGAGCGACCAGCGCGGCGACATCGTATGGAGGTATAGCCTCCTCGACATAAGCAGGCTCAAGGAGAAGGGCATGATGCAGAACATATAAGCTTTCTAGTCTGGCAAGTCGCGCATCAGCTGCAAAACACCATTTAAAGTAAGGAAAGGATTTTAAGCTTAAGATGCGATACCCTCTTACTCTGGGGGTATGATGCAGTCTCTTAACGACCTACTTGTCGAATCAAAGATATTCGCCGACAGGGAGGTGTTGTCGCCGCACTACATGCCCAAGAAGCTACTTTTCCGCGAGAAGGAGATAAACAACATAGAGAAGGCCCTAGCGCCTTCGCTGAAGGGCGAACGAGGCAGGAACCTGTTCATATACGGCAAGACCGGCACCGGCAAGACCTCTTGCACGAAGTATGTCATCGAAGAAGTGAAGAACATACCTAACACGAAGGCAAGAATTTCCTATGTAAACTGCAGAATATACAACACAAGATACCGGGTTCTCAACAAGATAGTCAGCGACCATCTTCCAACATATGCGAAGCGCGGGTATGGTGCCGTCGACCTTTACGAGAAGCTCACGAGCTGGATAGAAGAGGACAGCAAGATATTGGTCATAGCGCTTGACGAGATTGACGTAGTAAAAGATCTCGATGATCTTGTCTACACGCTCACGAGGATAAACAGCGACATAAAAGCCGGAGGTGTCACCATAATGGGCGTCTCAAACAAGATCTCATTCAAAGAGATACTCGATCCGAGGAGCCTGTCGACGCTGTATGAAACAGAACTGGTCTTTCCACCCTACTACGCCACGGAGCTGTACGCAATAATAAAAGACAGGGTGCAGCACGGCTTCAAGGCCGACATCGTCAGTGAAGATGTTCTGCATCTCGTCGCTGCAACTGCCGCTAAAGAGGGCGGCGATGCAAGATTGTCGTTGAAGATACTCTCAAGGGCGGGCGAGCTTGCGGAGGAACGGGCAAGCAAGGAAGTGACGATAAAGGATGCTGAAGAGGCGGTCAAAATAGCAGAGAACGAAATAGTCTACGATCTGATAGTTACATTGCCAGAGCACCACAAGCTTGTCCTGTATTCTATAGCGCTGCTCACGCAGAGCGGCGGCTCGTACAAGAAACTCACGGACGGAGTCGATACTTATCTTTTCAGCGGCGAGGTCTACAACAGGTACAAGAGCATAACCGAGAGCCTGCACAAAGAGGCGAAGAGCGAGCGATGGTACCGGAAATACCTCTCTGAACTTGAGATGCAAGGCCTCATACTCGCATTCGAGTCCGGCAAGGGCATAAGGGGGCATACGAAGCTGATAAAACTCATGTATCCTCCGCAAAAGACAAAAGATGTCCTAGAAAAGGACATCTTCGGCACCGACGCCGTAAAAGAAGTCAAGGAAGAGATCAAGCAGTAACGGTGCTACAGTGGACTATTACGACATCGTCATGGATTCATGCAGCATAGACGAGAAGCTCTCGCAGAGACTAGGGTACAAAAAGATATTTTCAATGGGAAAGGACATCAAGCTTGCGAACCTCAACGATCCGAAGGTCAGGGGCGCTTCGGCCGGAATAATAATGGGCGAGGACAAGAACAAGCTGCTCACATTCGCAAGAGGCGACGTCAAGGCAGTGATAGTCACGGACTTCAGGATAGACAAGAAGCTCATGGCGCACATGGCCGAGAACGACATCGTTCTGTGCATACCGGTCAGCGCGATAACATTCAACTATGGGCTGTCGCGATCGCGGGCGATATACATGCTCAACACGCTGTTCACCTATGCGAGGAAGAGCGACATAGAGGTCAGCTTTATCACGCAGGCAAGCTCAGAGATGTATCTTGCCTCTGAGATGCAGCTGATCGAATTGGCGATGCTTGTCGGTGCCGATGAGAAATACGCAAGGCACAGCATCAGCGAGGTTAACAAGGGATTGATGGAATGATGCGGAGGAAGATCAGGTACATACTGACCGAATCGGCCAAGCCAGTCACAGAAAGCGACAGGCCGCAGTTCGAGCAGCAGCTCTACAGGGCCATGCTGCATTCTATAGGCGAGCTCAGTTACCACAGGACCAATCCCAAGATAATGAAGTTCATCGATGACAAGAGATTCATACTGCGCTGCAGCCTCGATGGCTACACGAACGCGCTTCTGGCGCTTTCTATAATAAAGAAGCTGGACGTAAAGGAAGCGGCCTTCTACACCCTAAAGTCCTCTGGAACGATAAAAGCGTTGCTGAAGGAACCCAAGGCCAAATGACAAACTACTTCTCATTTCCGTAATTGGTGTAGTATTCGGCAGCTATAAATATTATATGAATTTAAGCCATACCTAAGATTAGATGACTACAGAAATTCCTATAACAAATTCGTACACTGGCATACCTTTCATAATAGAGGATGCCGGCCACCAGACGAAATACCAAGCCAACAGCTATTCCGGCACGGGGCTTGATTTTGCGCAGTCAAAGACCGAAGCAAACAAACTAAGCACGTTAAACAGCAGGCTAGAAAAGATTTTTAAACTGGAAAAAGGATACTTCGGAAAAGAGGATAGATACGAGCTGCTGCAGGCCAAAGAGGTAAGACTGGAGATAGCATCGAAGGGCAAACTGTACCAGTCGCTTAGAAATGCGATGAATCCGGGAGACAAAGGATACCTGTTGGATGCAGAAGCAGAAAATAGCTCATTGGCAACATGCGTGCATCGTACGTCCTCTTCAGATGAACCCCTTGTCCTTGTCACGTGCAAGCCCGATGTTGCCGTAAAAATGGTCATCATGGGGTGCACCGAATCCTCTGATCCACAAACCAGAGCAGAGAAGCTGCTACGACCGACAAATGAGCAATGACAACCACTTCTATGATTGACGGAGTTCATCAGCAGGTCTAAATATTATGTAAAATGTCAAGTTTAGTGATATCATGGGGACAAAAGCAAATCAGAATGAGACAAACGCGCAACTTCCAGCACCGATCAGCATGCAACCAATTGTGATGAACGGCCAGGCATACCAAATTTTAAGATACGCCGAAGGCAAAGGGCCATATCCGGAACAGATAAAATCCATACCGGAAACCTTCGAAAGCATGGACAAGGTGACAATCACTTTTGAGGAAGCGCGAGAACTAATACGCAACAAAGAATCGCACGCCGTACTCATGAATGCATTGAAACCAGAAGAGTGGATGTACACCGAGCAGAGGTATGCTACCTATTTCGGCTTTAGCAGTGCCGGATTGTTCAACTACGAGTCTCGTTATAACCGCCGACTCAATCCTGCTCCAATGTTAATTCTGAAGGAAATTACGGCGCCAGCGCCTACCAGCACGCGAACTGCCAAAGCGGGTGGCATGACGCTCGAAATACTGGTCTATGGGGGCAAAGAAGGGCCTAACCTCGCGCAGACAAAGCTCATAGCAAAAAACAGCGGAAAGAGCATGCTCACCTTTAATGAGGCATCGAAAATAAGGAAAGCCCTGAAGCCTGGGGAGTGGGGATATGTCGGAAAGCTTCTGGTAAAACCCTCGGCCGATGCCATCGCTGCTGATGTATTCCTCAGTGGGCCTGGGTGGAGACGCGGTGTAGGAGTGTTTGGAGTCAACGAATGCTTCAGGCCATACGATGCTGCTCCCATAGTAGTCCTGAAGGAAACCAATAGCGCAGACACGAAATTAAGGGTGTGATCCAAAAGCAAAAGGATACCTAAGGTGGATTACCCCCAAATACGGTAGTGCAAAACCAACCCTTAAACGTACATAAACACGGTTTTCTCATCCTTTTTGCACTTACCTCTTTCTCCTTAAGCGAACCATGCTCATCATGCCAGGCAAAAGGTTATAAATGTTGGCGCAGAGTATAGTATTCTACTTATCACTGATAGATAATTAGCGTTAAAACGGTGAATATAATGTATCCAAACGTGCAGGCATACGACAGGGGTGTGATGTTCAGCCCAGATGGCAGACTCTTCCAGGTCGAGTACGCAAAAGAGGCCGTCAGAAAGGGTGCCACCTCAATAGGAATAACCACGAACGATGCGGTCGTCCTGCTTGCCCATAAACCGAATCTGGACCCCCTTGCTCTTCCGAGCACGAGCCAGAAGATATTCAGAATAGATTCATACATAGGCGCAACTTACAGCGGATTGGTTTCCGACGGCCTGCATGTCATAAACACCATGCGCGGCAAGACCCAGAGCCACAGGATGGTCTACGATGAGACCGAATCGGTAGAATCGGTCGCAAAGGAGATATCGGAAGAGATGCAGATGGCAACTCAATACGGTGGCATAAGGCCCTACGCGATATCGCTCCTGATAGGCGGCATAGACAGCAAGCCAAGGCTCTTCGAGATAGAGCCCGGCGCTTCATACTTGGGTTACATGGCGGACGCCATCGGCTCGGGCAAGAAGCTGGCTGGCGACATGCTGCTCAAGGGCTACAAGGAAAGCATAAACATCGACGAGGCAATCAACCTCGGAGTCAGCATAATAAAGAAGGTCAACGAGGCGAAGCTCACCGAGAACAACATCGACATAGCAACGATAAAGAAGGATGTCGGTTTCGAGGCCTTCAGCCCGGATAAGATACTAAAATACCTTTGAGTACGGCAGTGTGACGGTTATGGCTCCTTCAAAAACAGTAATAGTAAAGA
>CAIOIN010000104.1 GCA_903858385.1 uncultured Microcaldota archaeon
CTCTAATATTGCATCAAGAAGTTAAACGGCTACAAAACTACGATATCATGGCAGCTTCAGAATCAAAGCAATTTGCGCCGATGGAGGTCACGATCCTAGGCTCCGGCACCTGCGTCATAAAAGAGGAGAGGGGCAGCGCATCATTCCTGCTTAGGGCCGGCGGCCAATCCGTGCTCATGGACTGCGGCTGCGGAGCACCCGACCGCCTTCTTAGGGCAGGGCAGGACATACAGGAGCTTGACCACATAATAATCACACATCCGCATGCGGACCACATGGGCAGTCTCATGCACGTTATGCAATCGATGCTGGTCTCCGGCTACGGTGTTTCGGGTCCCGGCTACGAAGGAAGGGCGCGCACCAAGACGCTGCACATGCACGGATACAAGGGGTTCGAGAAAGACTACGAGAATCTTAGGCGCATAATGGTCCCGGAAAGGGAGGAGGAATACGGAATAAGGTTCTTCGAATACTGCAGCAAAGTCACCAACACATTCAACGACCTAAAAATAACCGGCGTCTACGTTCCGCACGTGCCGCAATTCTTCAATGCGGCGGCGTTCCGCATAGACCACAAAGACAAGAGCGTCACATACAGCGGGGATTCCTGCTATGACAACCGCCTGATAAACTTGGCAACGAACTCCGACCTGGCGCTGTTCGAGGCATCAGTAGCACCTAGTGCCTACAGGAGCAGCGGACCAAGGCCCAACCATCTCTCGCCGTACGAGTGCGGTAGGATAGCGAAGCTCGCAAAGGTCAAGACGCTTGCGCTCGTTCATCTGTACGACAACTCCTCCTCTACTGAGATAATCGAAGAAGTGAGAAGGAATTTCGAAGGCAGACTGATCCTGACTCACGATATGGAGAAAATTGCAGTGGAATGAGCCTATTTTCTAAGCAATCTGTCCAGCTCATTCAGGAATTCCTGCTGCTTTTTCTGCGGCAGATCCTTTACCACCATTTCGACCTCCTCCCTGGTCTTGGCCTTGTCGTCCAAGTTCATTAGCATGACAATCTTGCCAGTCTGGAAGCAAAGCGCAGTTGCCAGCTCGCTTATGTTCATGAATGCGCCCCTGCTTGCGTCTGCGGGCTGCATGTTCCTTTGTGCCATTCTATCACGCTATTGGTGCATTCCAGGAGATATTTATAACTTGTTGATGGCGTCCGGCTTCCTGCTCTCCGAAAGGTGTAAATATTTCATTAATCCGATGCATTGAAGTGATGGGATGAGCACTCAGAATAAAAGTGATCAGGGCATGGCCAACGCGAAGGCTTCGGCGGTGCTGGTGGAAGGGCTGGAGATCAACAACAAGTTCAGGACAAAGGACATAGACTATTTGACGGAGGGTAAGGTGACGATAAGGTGCAGCGATACCCGTGACAACGGCGTCCGCAACCTGAAGTTCGCGATAGAGTCGGAAAAGCCGGGCATCACCATCGAGATAAGGCGTGGTCATCGCATCGGCGGGGGCGAGATGGTCGGCATGGCCGCGGCGCTGCGCGCCGCGCCTGATGTCTACGAGTACAACATCATCCTCGGCACCCAGACCATGATCGGCCAGACGGATATGGGCCGGGAGAATCAGGGAGTCAAGCTCTGGAGCCAGGACCACGA
>CAIOIN010000105.1 GCA_903858385.1 uncultured Microcaldota archaeon
CCTCCGCCGGAGCCGACATAAATGTAAAGCGTATTTCCAGGTGTAACTGCAGTTGTGCCAACTATCTCACCGCCGGTGCCACCTCCAGCACCGCCGCCGCCGTAGGTGGTGTCGCTGCCACCCTGCCCACCTCCGGCACCCAATAGCGTCATTTGCACATGGCCGCAATTTGCCGGCACTGTGACCGAGTACGATCCAGCGTTGCTATAAACGTTTGGCGATGCCGAGCAGACCACCACGCTTGTTGAAGTCGTGGACGTCGTTGAAGTCGAAGACGTGCTCACGCTTGTCGTTATCAGAGTCGTTGTAGTCGTCGCCGCGGTCGCGACGAAATTCGCAGTTATCACTGCGTTGGAACTGAGCGAGAGCACCGTGCCCTGCGTCGACGTGCTAGACAGCGTCGAAGGGCCCGATACGGACCACGACTGGAATCTGTAGCCCTGCGGCGCCAGTGCATAGGCATTGTAGCTCTGGCTCGCGAAATACGATACCGCGTTGTTCACATAGGACATGCCGTTGAGCGCTATCAGCGCGCCCGTCGGATTTGTCATGAACGTTATCGTGTACAAGCTGGCGCTGGAAGGCGCCATGGTCTGCAGCGACGAGCCCGTCGACTTGTAGACAGCGCCCTGGCACGACGACTGCAGATTGTTCTTGCAGAGCTGGTAGCTCATCGTGAAAAGCGTGCTGGTCTGCGAGCCCACCTGCGGCTTCAGCGATCCTGCTATGCTCGCCATGCACAGCACCTGCGTGCCCTGCGTAGCGACCGACGGCGTGCAGTTGCCTATACTATACATTATCCCGCTGACGCCTATGTTGGTCGTCGTGACGTTGAAGCCGTTGTACGGGAAATACATCGTCACTCCCAGATTGTTCGTGAACAGCAATTTGAAGTTGAGCGGATTGACCGTATTGTAAGCGAGTATGGTGCCGGAGCAGGGCAGCGACGGCTGTATGCTGCATGAGGAAGCAAGATTGCTGGCCGGCGTCTTCGACATGGCAAGCACTGCAATGATGGCGATGAAGAGCGCCACTACCAGTATCGCCCAAGAATACACTGATACAAACTCCACGGCGGACTGCTGCTTGATGGGCATGCGGTTCAATACCACTTTGCAGCATATCTATAAATATCCTGCAGGAAATTGACGGCACATTCGCAATAAATACGGTTTTAATCCTTGTCATCGAACTATAATCGTATGAACAAGCTAGCGGCCGTGATGCGGCTCACGAGGATAGAGCACAGCATCATGCTGGTCATCGCAGTGGTCGCAGCGGAGCTCATAGTCGGACAGCTCCCATCGCCCTACATCATTCTGCTCAGCCTAGTTGCGCCGATATCCATAAGCATGGGCGCCTTCGCGATAAACGACTACTTCGACGTTGCTGCCGACAGGGCCAACGGAAGGACCGACAGGCCCATAGTCAACGGTTCAATAGGCAAAAAAGAGGCGCTTCGCATATCGCTTGCCTGCACCGCCGTGGGCATAGCCTCGAGCCTGTTCATCAACATCTACGCCTTCTCCATAGCGGCCGTCTTCGGAATCCTTGCCTTCCTTTACGCCTACAAGCTGAAGGGCATGCTGATACTAGGCAATGCCTACATAGCGCTGTCGATGGTGATACCATTCATATACGGCAGCTACGTTGCAGCGAGCGGCGTGAATGCGAACATAATACTCATAAGCTTCGTCATCTTCCTCAGCGGCTTCGCGCGTGAGATACACGGAATGATAAGAGACTATGCCGGCGACGTGAAGGAGAGGCACGTGAAAAACCTAGTTTATCACATCGGGACAGCCCGTTCAGCCTACCTGGCAGCCATACTCTACGTCGAAGCGATCGCGATAAGCCTGTTCATGTTCATCCTCAAGCTGCCCTTCCAATATAACCTCGCCTACCTCGCTCCCATAATGGTCGTAGATGCGATGCTCTTCTATGTCGCAATCGGCTACATGCGCGTCAAGAACACGAGAAGCTTCTTCAAGCTGTCCAGGAACCTCAGCCTCGGGGCGATGGCTCTGGCTCTCGTGATCTATCTGATAGTGCCGCTGCTCTACATACCGATATAGAAATAGCGCCGGGCTGCAATAATCTACCTTTCCTGCCGCTCCGGCTTCATCGGCTTCATGTCCATCTTCGCTTCGAAGTCGCCGACGCTGTACTTGAACTCCTCGTTGCTCTTTATGTCCCCTCTCGCCTTCATGCTCTCTCTCGCGAGAAGGTAATAGATGAACGCAAGCGACCTCCTGCCCCTGTTGTTCGAAGGTATTATGAGATCGATGAACTTCGTAGAGTTGTCAGTGTCGCTCAATGCGATTATGGGCATGTCGACCTTGCTCGCCTCCTTTATCGCCTGCTTCTCGTTCCTCGAATCGCTGATGAGTATCAGCTTCGGCTCCATGAAATCCTCCCTGTTCGGGTTCGTGAAGACTCCAGGGGTGACACGCCCTTTTATGAAACGCGCGTTTATTATCTCTGCAAACTTCTGTGCTGCCACTATAGCATATATTCTTGATGCCGTTACGACGACATCCTGCGGCTTGTACCGCGCTATCATCGTTGCAGCCACTTTTATCCTGTTGTCTATGGTCTTGAGGTCCAAAAGATACAGCCCGTCTTCCCTGACGCGGTATATGAACTTCTTCATGCCCGGGCTCTTGACCTTCGTCGCAATGTGTATGCCTGCCTCTAAGTATTCGTTCTGGTTCGCCAATAATTGTTCTTCGCTCATCGAAAGCACCGAAAAGGAAACTCATTTCTCCAAAAGGAAAAATTAAGTATAAATTTATAGTATGAAAGACTATAAAAAGATGACCTCGGAAGGCCGAATGTGCAGTCCACAGCGCCAACTCGTGGTGAAGCAGACTGGGGCCGCCGAGATTTTCAGATTTTTCCTTTGAACTCGGGTCGCTACCACCCCAAGGTAGAAGCCTTCCAGGCTAGCAGACGGCCCCACATTTATCTATTTCCGCCCGAACTGCATGAATCCGTCTATCAGCTCCACGTTGCTTATGAACATGCGCCTGCAGCAGTACCTCTTCACGCCCATCTCGTCAAGGACCTTCTCAGCCGACTCGTGGTCCTTGTTGACTCTCTTGTCGTACTCGTCCCACTTGTCCGCTACCACTGCGCCGCAGCTGAAACATCTAACTGGCATCATCATGCGATCATCTATACGATTTCTGGAATCTGGCTCTTGCCTTCGGGCCCTTGAACTTCTTCGGCTCTACCCTTCGCGGATCGTCGACAAGCATGCTCCTGTCATACTGGAGATAACCTTTCCTGATCGTGTCACCTTCGGCGAATGCCGACAGGCCCTTCGCGATCGCGCCCCTGACGGCCTGCGCCTGCGCGCTCTGGCCTCCGCCCCTGACGCTGATGGTCATGTCGACGGTCCTGAACAGCTCTTCCGTCATGTTGGAGACGTTCACGGGTTCAAGCATAACGTTCCTCAATGATATCGGCTCTATGACGCCTATGATGAAGCCGTTGACCTTTACCATGCCGGTGCCCTTCCTGACCGACGCCCTGGCTATGGCAGTCTTCCTCTTGCTCTTGACGACCACGATCTTCTCGCTCTTCTTGGCCGGCCTCTTCGCGGCTGTTTTCTTCTTCTGCTTTGCGGCAGGCTCGGCCGAAGCGGCTTCAACCGGCTTTGCCTCAATGGCCTCGCTGGCCGTTTTAATCGTTTGGTTTGCCTGCGGTGTAGTTTCTGGCATTGACTCACTTGTTGTAACCCAAGAGCTTGGAAAGCTCCCCTACCTTAAGATAGTTAACATAAATCCCCTTCGGATCCTTCGACTTTATCTCGTTGACCTTGAAGCCCTTCAGCTCCTTCGGCTCGCCCTGGAAGACCATAAGCCTTCTGTAGGCGTCTTTTCCGCTCGGCTTCTTGTGGTAAGGCAGCATGCCCCTTATTATCCTCCTGACCAGCA
>CAIOIN010000106.1 GCA_903858385.1 uncultured Microcaldota archaeon
ATTCTTCTGGGACTGATGGCCTATGTGATCTTCTTCGCCGACGTGCCCCGCCTGAAGCGCGAATGGAAGGAACAGGCGGCGGAAAAAACCACGGAGTAATCAACATTCCCGATTTTTTGTAATTGCTCATCCCTCTTGGCGGCAGCGGCTCTGCCTTCGAAAGATGCAGGGGCATACTCATACGGGGCCAGAGGGATATGTGTTTACAGGCGCTGGCAAGCGGCACCTCTAACGCAACGATGTGCGGCATGATAACCGCGCAGGAGCAGCGGTATTCGTGCCTTGTGGGCGTGGCCGAAGCGGAGAACAGCATCAGCCTGTGCAACGAGGTGAACAGCACGAGCGCGTTCTACTCGCAGTGCGTGCTCAACGTAAGCATGAACACGGGCAACGAAAGCTACTGTCAGCTACTGGATCGCTCAAACCAGTCGTCCTGCACATTCAGCCTGGCCAGAGCAGGCATGTTCAGCAGCATGGCGCTGTGCAACAGCATAAGCAACCAGTCAATGGAAAAAGAGTGCGATTATATGTATTATTACGGCGGTGCAGTGCGCTCCGGATCCTCGAGCGATTGCGCATACCTGCCCAATGAGACAAATTACACGGTGATGTCGCTGATGCTCAGCGGCAACTTTACGAACTACACTGACGAGGTACCGGCCTTGTATGCGGCCATGAACACATCACCGCGGAACTACTGCTATTATGACCTGTCGATGCGGACGGACAACAGCACTGGATGCTTGCAGGTCAGCGGCATGCTCGGCACCGCTTGCAGTGCGATTTTCGCGCACCCGACGAACGAGACTGCGGCAGCAAATATGACAAACGCAACCGCGCTCTGCGCATTGGCAACGAGCCAGTACAGCGGCTTCGGTGATCTATGTATTGGGACCACATTGACTTCCGAGGCAATAAGCACAATGAACGTGTCAAAATGCTTGGACATACCTTCGATATCGTATGAGTATTCCTGCATAACGTCTTATGCAGTCAAATACACGGATTCGTCCTATTGTTCTTACATAAGCAATTCAACGGTGGAACAGCAGTGCTACATGAGCGTCACAAACAGTACGTCATAATCCGCGGATTGCATTGAAAAGATGATGGCACGGAAAAACGAAGGATTGATGGCATAGTCTCCGCGATAAAGTTATCGGCTAGGCCAGCCGATAATCTATACACTGTCATTTCTGACAAAGCGACGCAGATCAAGAGCAAGCTTGTGCTGGAGCTGTACGACCGAGTGTCATTCGACGTTGCAGAGCCGGACACCAGCTGCGATGTGGAGGTGTTGGGTTCTGGCAAGGACGATTATGAGGCCGTTATGGGGAAGCTCGTCGACCAGGTGGGTATAGAAGCGAACTTGAAAGGCATAGCTCTGGATGACAAGAGGTACAGCGATGTCATCTCCAGGGCGATGCCAAGCCTAGCTGATGCGGCAAAGACGCTTGCGCGCTGCTTCATCTCCGGGGCACCGATGATAGTCAGATTCCACAATGACGGGGACGGCACAAGCGGCGCGACCGCGCTTTACAAGGCAATCATGGAACTGCAGAAAAAGCTCTTCGTTGGCGAGAGGAGCGTGCTCTGGCACATGAACAGGAGCATAGCCTACACTGCCGAATCTATGTACGGCGACAGCATGCTTTTCAGTTCTTACAAGAGCGTGGAGAAGCCGCTGCTGCTGATAACAGACTTCGGCACCTCCCCCGAAAGCATGGATGCGATAAACAGGATAAAAGACCAGTGCGAGCTGGTGTGGCTCGACCACCACCTGCCTTATGAGGGATTCTCGAAAGATCTCACAAGACATTACATAAACTCGTGGGGCTTCGGAGGGAATTCGAACACCACTGCCGGACTGTTGACCTGCATATTTTCGCAGATCATAAGCAAGGTCGACGTGGAGCTGCTCAAGCAGGCTTCGCTGATAAGCGACTACAGCGAGTACGCCGATCTGAGCAACAAGAAGGCGTTCAAGCTTGCGCTGGTCATAGATTTCCTGACATCGGGGAAGAGCAGGTACGACAGCCAGGGCACCACCCCCAAGCAAGTCGAGACGGTGATAGAGGACAATGACAGGTTCGAGGAGGTGTTCGGCTTCGCGACCAAGCTTCTGGACGAGGCGCTGACCGTCGGATTGCAGAATATAAGAAGTTACAGGAGCGGGACGGTGAACATACACGTCCTGGATTTCAGCCACATAGCGAAGCTCGGCTACAGCTATCCCTTGCCGGGCAGGTACAGCTCAAAGCTACAGGCGCACATGGAAGCCCTGAACAACGGCAGCACCATAACGGTGATACACTACGGCAGTTACATATCGATAAGGGAGAGCCGCGACATATCGAAAAGGATCAGGCTGCTCGAGATCATAGAAAAACTGAAGGAATCGGGCGATGCGCTGTCGGGAGGAGGGCACAGCGAAGCGGCGAGCATAAAGATAGGCGAGAAGGGCACGCAGGAGGTCATGAAGCTGCTGCTTGCGGAGTTCGGAGTCAAGAACGCCTAGTTGTGCATGCCAGAGACGTATTCGACTTCCTTTTCATCGAGCTGGAACCTTCGCATGAGCTCATCCTCAAGGTCGCCCTTTGTTGCGCCCTCGGTTTTCATCGCACTCTTCATGATCCGCGCCAGCATCTTCATTTCGTTCTCCCTTATCCTGCCCACGCTGGAATGGAAATGCTTCTGCAGCTTCTCCGCTATCTCCACTTCCTTCCTGCGATCCGCCTTAGTAGCGCTGAGATCCTTTATGAATTTCGGGAAGGCGTAACGTTCCCGCGTATCGGGCGAACCCGTCTTGGATAGCGCGACGCCGCTGAGCATGAACACATTCATGTATCTCCAGTAGGTGTAATATTGAGACCTGGCGGCCCTTGTGGAGAACATCGACGCACATGAGAGGGAATCGAAAGCCCTTTTCATCTCCTCCTTGCGCACGTACCGCTTCGGGACGTTCTCGTCTATCCAGTTGATCAGCATCTCGTTGGTTAGATCGGTATTCGGTATTGACCTTAACTGGGAGTCCATTGCTCTGCTGACATCCGTGAGGAATATCCTGTCCAGGACCCTGAAGACGTCCGTCTTCCTGTCCCTGAGGCCTATCACCTCAGTGATGTCCTCTTTCGAGCCCATCATGACCGAAACGTCATTGATTGCGCTTCTTGCATCGCCGTTGGACCTGTTGGCTATTATGTCCGCAACCTCGTCATCCAGCTTTATCGAAAATCTTTTGCAGATATTGGCTATGACCCTTGTTATGGTCAACGGAGCAAGTCGCTTGAACTCCACAGGCTCGACTTTCCCTCGCAGGAACGAGATGCTCTGGTCCCACATGTCGTTGGCTATGAGTATCACCGGATTCTTCGAATCCGCGATCAGCCCGGCTATGGCGGCTCCGGCGCCCTTGTCAAAGCGCGGCGCAAGCTCGTCTATCTCATCAAGAAGTATCAGATTGCGCTCGTGGAACAGCGTCCGCGATTTCGATGCGGCAACGAGGGTCCTTTCGATGGACTCCCGATCCCTGTAGTCGCTGGCGTTCAGCTCCACGACGTTCCACCCGCGTTCCTTCGCGAGGGCATGAACCGCAGCGGTCTTGCCGGATCCGGGAGGGCCGAATACCAGGAGCGGAGCCCTTGTCTTGCCGTTCTCTATGTCGCTGGAAAAGCCCACCATCCGGCGCACGGCGTCGTCGTTGCCGATTATCTCCCGAAGGGAAGAAATTTCATAGAAATTATAACTTTCCTGCATGCAAACCAGAGATTTCGCGCTTGTCATTAATGCATCTTTTTCAAAATATTTATACCTGCGCATGCATTCGGCTTTGCACAAAAAAGACTTCTTGCACAAATAATCTGATGTCTGCACATTTATTGCACATATTAATAAAATAGGTGATACA
>CAIOIN010000107.1 GCA_903858385.1 uncultured Microcaldota archaeon
CGGCGAATAATTCAACCGAGATCCCTTCGTGATTAGCAATGATATGCAAGAAACTCTTATTATGGCTTTATCCACAAATGACACAAATGCTTATATATTTGTAACAAATGAAACAATACTGTGTTTGCATGAAGGTATCGGAAGGGGTGCGCATGTACCTCAAGGGAAAGCCGTACATGCTCGAGGCGATAGACAGCGGCGTGGTCAATTACAGCGCTCTTGCACGGCTCATCCAGGACAAGATCGGAGCGAAGAGCTACGGTGCGGTAAAAGCGGCTGTGATAAGGCACGCGGAAAGCCTCAACGCGGCGAAGAGCAGCATAGAGGAGCGAGCTCTCTCAGTCTTGAAGGACAACCGGATGATGCTGCTCGACAAGGTTCACGTCATCGTTTCGAGCAAGAAGCTGAAGATAGAGAACGAGGCAGAGGTGAAGATAGACTTCTACTACGTCTACCTCACAAGAGGGAAGGAAACACGAGCGCTTACGAAGGAAGAGCGGTACAGCATAGTTGAGCGACACGACAATTGCTCCGCGATAATCATATACTCCAAGAGCAACATAGAGAGCACTTCAGGAGTCGTTGCGTTCATAACCTCGTTGCTTGCCGAGTACAACATAAACGTTGTCGAACTTCTGTCGTGCTACACCGAAACGATATTGGTCGTCAATAAAAGCGATGCGCTGGTGAGCTACAAGCTGCTGTCGGACATGATGTCCTGAACAAAAGCAGGGATTCAGCAAAACCTTAATAAATCGATTTGCAATATAATACCGATTCCATGGGCTACACTAGCAGAATCGTCTTCACAATCGCATTCCTGTTGCTTCTGGCGTCTGCAAACACCGTTTTTGCTCAAACTCCAAATGCCAATCAGACGCTGCTGCAGTCCGCATACGTTAATGCAGCGTGCAAGGTCAACTTCACCACGACTTACCTAAGCCACGTTACGGCCTCGGTGCCGTCTCTGGGCTCTTCTCTCGGCAAATATTCTGCTTCATTGCAGGGCGACGCCTCAAGGCTTTCCGCTCTTGCGGCTGCGGGCAACATAACCGCCTACAAAAATTATGTCAGCGGCACCTACGACCCGGACCTGAACAGGATAGCAAAGAATGCCAGCTCCGCGATCAGGGCGGCAAATCTCACCGCCAACACGATTGCGGCGCTCAGGCAGAACTACAATGCCACTCTTTCAAGCTACAAGTCATGCAACCTGCAGTCCGCGAAGGAATACGCGCTGCAGAAGCTAAACATGTTCAACAACAGCATCAGAAATTATCAGGAACAGGTGAGTGATCTCTCTTCGAAGGGATTGAACGTAAGCAGCCTGGACCTGCTGCTGCAGAACGCGCAGTCGCAGATAGTCGGCCCGTTCGAGAATGCGATAAACGCCGCAACAAACACCTCCCAGATATACGCTGCAATCAACACCTACTGCCTCTTCGACGGGTGCAAGAACGGGACCAGCTTCCATCTTGCGGCGCACTTCAGCCTCCAGTCGCTGACTCTGCAATTGAATTATCTAGAGGCCGACAAGAACCTGTCTGGCTCTTCGCTCGCGTCCGCGAATCTGGACCTCAACAACGCGTCTTCGATACTGCAGGCCGTCGGGATAAAGCCGTACGCCAACGGTCAGGGCGACAACATATTCGACAATCTTAGCGCAGCGTCTAAGGCGATGCAGCAGGCCAGGAAGCAGAACTCGTTCGGCAAGCTCAAGAGCATGGCGGAGAAGGAGATGGCCAACTACCAAGGGCTCATCGCCACCTACCAGGCTGGCCTGTCAAAGCTGCCTTCGGGCGTGGGCACCGCTCAGCTGAACCTGACGATATCGCAGGCGGAGACGCAGATAATCGCGCCGCTGCAGGCAGCGCTCAACGCCTCGACCAACGCGACCCAGCTCAGCGCAGCCTTCCAGAGCTACTGCCTGGACAACAACTGCAAGAACGGCACGAACTTCCACCTTGCGGCGAAGCTCGAGCTCGAAGGGTCACAGGCATATCTCGCTTACCTCGAATTGAAGGCGAACGCATCCGCCTATGTCCTAGTCAACCAGACGGCGCTTTCGGCCGCGGAGAGCGCCCTTAGCAGCGCATCGTCCCTGATAAACTCGACGGGCTCCGCACAGTTCAGCCAGAGCCAGTCATCGCAGCTCTCTGCGTATCTCGACGACTTCACGATCGCGCTCAGGAGCGCGTTCACGGTCAACAGAAGCAAGGTTGCAGCAGTCGCCAACGCCACTGCAAGAGTGATAAGCCGCAGGGCGAACGCCACTACGACGATAAGGCACACCACCACCGTGCCGGCGAGGAGCGTGATCAGCCCTGGCGGCAACGCACCATCAGCGACGTCCGTAGGGATAG
>CAIOIN010000108.1 GCA_903858385.1 uncultured Microcaldota archaeon
CAAGAGGGTCAGAGTTACCCCCGCTCTTTGCCAGCGCTTCTTCCCCTTGAAAAGGGCTTTCGCGTACTGGCGGTGAGCAGGCGTCACCCACTGTGCTTGGCCTTTCGGCTTTGCGGTGAGTTGTGTTTTTGTTAAACAGTTGTCGTTCCCTGGTTAGTGACATCTGCATATCCCATACGCAGACATGGCTTATCGATAACTTACGCCACCAATTTGCCGAATTCCCTAACATCAGTTATTCCGTCACACCTTGGCTTGTTCAGCCAGCAGCACCTGTAATGGTTCTAGGTACGGACTGGAATGATCGTTGCAGATTCCCTTTTCACGGGCTCAGGAATTCATCCTATCAGTTCATTTAGCTGCTTCTCCTCATAACGAGACTCCGCAGCCCTTTGCACTCAAATAAAGGACTATCCCCAAACTTCAGAAATCTGCCTTGTGTTGCCACACCTACATCCCAGGGGATGGAATATTAACCATCTTCCCTTTTGCTGCCGTGTTATTGGCAGGCAGCTTAGGATCGCCTAACTCTCCGCTGACGAGCGTTGCGAAGAAAACCTTGTGCTTCCGGTGTATGGGATTCTCACCCATATATGCTGTTACTAATACCAGGATATTCTCTATGACGTGGTCCATACTTTCTTTCGAAGGTACTTCTTGCCACGCCATGCGCCCCCTTACCCGTGCTTGCGCACGCTAGGGTATCGGTACCGGATTTAGCCCCGTATATCTTCAGTGAGGAGCACCTCAACTGGTACGCTATAACGCGTTTTTTAAAGGATGGCTGCTTCTGAGCCTACCTCCCAGCTGTCTGTGATACTCCCGACTTTTAGAACACTCAATCCGGATTTGGGGACCTTAACCTTAGTCACTATCTTTGCAGTCTCGCGGTACTAGCTTACCCAGTATCGCCGACTCTTGGGATCTACGCAGCGCATGCATTCGGAGTTTGATAGGTGAGCTGTGCCTTACGACACAATTCCCACCAGTCGGTCGCTCTACCGCATACGCAAGCTAACCCAAAGCTATCCTAAAGATACTTCAGAGGGGACCCGCTATTGCCATGTTCGATAGGTATATCGCCGCTACACGTAACTCACCCAATAGGGCATGCCATAATAGGTTGCGGGCCTCCACCAGACGTTAGTCTAGCTTCGCCCTAGTCACGCGTAGTTCACAATGGCTTCGGGTCGTAAAAGAGTGACTCAGGCATTTTCATACCATGCACCTCGCATGCTGCGTGCTCTCGCTTTCGCTGCGCCTTTCGGCTCGCCACTCCAATACACTCCCTGGCTCTTGCTTCAAGAAGAATGACAAGACACTGCTCCATGTCCTTCGTTGGATTCTTTCGAATCTTCACTTCAGGTCACTTCAAAGCTTTCGCGCCTTGCCTTCATGTCGCCACCTAGTTTCAGATCTTTTCAATCCCACACGTGTGGGTTCTTTTCAGCTTTCCCTCGCGGTACTTGTACGCTATCGGTCTGTAGTCAATATTTAGGGTTGGGGTTTAATGCCCCCGTATTCACTCTGCATAATCAAGCAGAATTACTCTCTTGTAGCATCGTCCATCACACTCCGCTTACGAGGCTGTCACTCTCTATGGCCGTTCTTTCCAGAACGCTCAGCTCGTGCTTTGGATAGAGCGCTACGCCACATCTCCAAACCTTTTGCAAGGCCGGATTCGGTATGCCCTTCGCAGCTTTTAATCGCTTTACTCGCTGCATCGCTTTCGCTTTCTTCTCCTGCGGGTACTAAGATATTTCAGTTCCCCGCGTGCGCGTATCTCTCGATACAAATCGGTGATCCCAGGTTCAAAGCCTGACTTGCGGCTACCCTGGGCTTATCGCAGCTTGCCACGACCTTCTTCGCAACTACAGCCAAGCCATCCTCTAGGTGGCTTAAAATAATTTGCAAGCTCTTCTCCTCACATCAATCGCGCAAAAGCACGATCTCACAAGCATTAAAACGACAGATTACACCCTCTAGACTACGTATCTTCACAAAGCAGAAAAACGCCTTCGAATACTAGAGCCTATGAGAGCTCATGCTGCCATAATAGCACCGGATATATTATGCGGTAGGGGTTTAAATAGATTTGCTTGACGCCGCATTAGCGGATTAGCGGAATTCATAGCAAATGCTTTATATCTCCTGGGAAAAGGCCATATGCCAGATTGAGGGTTTTGATTGATGGATAGCGGCAAGAGCATCGCGGCACTGCAGGGCAATACTGTGGTGGTGAAGATCGGTTCGCTCAGCGAGAGCGTTTTTGGCAACAGTTACGTCGCAGATGTGCTCAAGGACGTGCAGTTCCTGCAAAGATTGGGATCGAATCCCGTTGTGGTGCACGGCGGCGGGAAGGAGGTCACGGAGGTCATGAAGTCAAGGGACATGAAGCCGGTGTTCTATAGGGGTTCGAGAGTGACCGATAAGGGCGCTCTTGAGGTGCTCAGGGAGGTCATGCCGAGGATAGGAGCCGACATTGTCGGAAGCATCGGCGAAAAAGCGGAGCAGGTTGTCGGGTACAGGGGGTTGTTGAGGGTCGAGCCCGCAGAGACGGTCTATGGTTATGTTGGCAATGTGATAGAAGTCAATGCCGGTCTGCTGCGCTGCATGATCGATGGCGGCATGGTGCCGGTGGTGACGCCGCTGGGTTTTGACGACACGCAGATATACAACGTGAATGGGGATATGGCGGCTAGCGCGGTGGCCGTGGCGCTAAAATCGGCCAGACTGGTTTTTGTCACAGGAATCGACGGGGTCATGGACGGCCAGACCTTGCTGCACGAGATCAACGGCGGCAAATTCGGGGAGATGCTGCAAGGCGGCAGCATAAGCGGCGGGATGGAGCCGAAGGTGAGCGCCGGCATATTCGCCGCGAACAACGGCGTCAGGAAGGTAAGCATAATAAACGGCACGAGGGAGCATGCGCTGCTCAGCGAGCTGATGAGCGATGAGGGCACCGGCACGAATGTCGTCGCCAAGCTGCGCTCCTGATTCCAAAAGTGCAGGGGGTGAGATTCGAACTCACGTAGGCGCTAAGGCCGCGGGATCTTAAGTCCCGTGCGATTTTCTGTGGCGCTTTGCCTGACCAGACTCCGCCACCCCTGCATTTAAGCGTACATCGACGGGCCAGAATCGGTTATGGCCTGCTTGTAATTCTCATGACTTTCCGTGTGCTTCTTTATGAGCTCCTGTATCTTCGCTTCCACCAGCCTCGCCTCCTTTTCAAGCTCTGTGGTGTCTATGTCAAGATGCAGCAGCGTGTTCAGGCTCTTTATCGCCAGCTCCGCGTATTTCGGGTCTATTATGTTCTGTATTATCGGCACAAGCAGGCTCACATCAGGCAGCTTGTCTTGGGTGGAATCGGTGAGAAGCAGTGCGCTGATTCCGGTCGCCACGCCCTCTTCTATGGGCTTGAAGCCCGATTTCTCGAGGCTCTTGACGAGTTCCGGAGTTGACGCCATCACGTAAACTATGTCCTTGCCGTCTAGCTTTGGTATCCCACCCATGGAGAATATTTTGGCTATGCCGTTGTCCTTCACGAACTTATAGACGGAGTTGCTCAGCGGGTATATCAGCTCCATCGGCATCGCAAACTCCGCGAATATCGTGACTATTTTGTACTTGTCGTTCACGTAGACCCTTATGGGGGGCATCGGCGTCTTGTGGTGTATCGAGATCAGCGGCGGGAAGTCGTCGCTCTCCAGATAGCCGGTGTATTCCATGCCGAGCTTGTCTATGATGTAGCTTATCGCCATCGGTCCGACGAGCCCGAGGCCCGGAAATCCTTCTATTAGCGTGTAGCCTTTGAGATCTTTTTTCTTGAGAATCTTTATGTTGATCATGATACCACAAACCCTTTTGGTTGAATACATATAAAAACGTTGAATTATGCCCGGACTTTGTTGATTTTATCGTCGGCATATCGAGAGCAATTTCTACGATAGTTATTTAAATCTGCTAGGAGAAGTATTCTTGGTGAATTGTATGGCAGAACGAGTGGGCAAAGAAAAAATATCGAGAGAAGATGGATACCTCTACTTCCTAGGAAAGGACGGGTATGCTTGGAGGACGCCGATGAAGACGAACTCAAGGGGCAGAAAGTCGAAGGTAGGAAGCGAAAAGGTAAGCAGGCAGGATGGTTTCCTCTACTTCATCGACAAGAGCGGTTACATTGCAAGGGCAAAGATGAACAGGAGGGGAAGGAGGTAAATCTCCTTTCTTCTTTATTTGTTTTCTATTCCTTTTTTTATCTTTATTTTACTCCCTGCATTTATGCTGTTCTTTTTCAGGAATCCTGATCTGAATTCGATGACGTACCTTGCCTTGCCCTTCGGGTTGTAGGTCTTGAACGTGAATCCCTTGTCGGGCTTCAGGTCCGAGGCCATGTCGACGATATTGAGGTCTTTGCCGAGCCACAGCACGTCTATCGGGAAGAGCATGTTCTGCATCGTCAGGCCCTGCATGCCGTCCCTGTTCGAGATGAAGAGCATGCACGTATCCCAATCGATGCCCTTCCTGAACATGAGGCCGATGGCGCGCTTGAAGAAGGAGTCCGCGATCAGGGCCTTGCACTTCTTGCCGCCGATCTGCACCGGCATGGTCGAATAGTGCTGCATCGAGTATATCAGTTTTAGGAACAATTTCTACACCGCTCATTTGACGATTGACATGCTCTGCTCCCTAAGGAACTGTTGCAGATAGTGCTTGCTGCCCGTGCCTTTGCCCGTAAGACCGCTGCTTTTCCATCCCACGAAGGTGTGAAGACCGACTATCGCGCCAGTGGTCGCGCTGATCGCCCTGTTTACGTAAACGGTGCCTGCCTGTATCCTCTTCGAGAACTCCTTTATCTCGCGACTGTTGTTGCTGTAGAGCGCAGCGGTTAGACCGTATTCGACGTCATTGGCCATGCTTATTGCCTCGTCGATGGTCTTGAAACTCTCTATCGTCACTATTGGAACGAAAAGCTCCTTGTGGACAAGCTCGCTCTCGTGCCTTACCTCGATTATCGTCGGCTCCACGTAGAAGCCGTTGAGGCCCGGCTTGACCGTGTTGCCGCCGTACAGGACTCGGCCGGTTGTCCTTGCCCGTTCTATCGATTCGGTGTAGCGCCTATGGGCGCTCTCGCTTATGAGCGGGCCCATGTAGACGTCCTTTTCCAAAGGATTGCCAATCTTCAGCACCCTGGCTTTCTCGATGAGCTTGCTCACGAACAATTCTTTTATGGACTCGTGAACGTACACGCGCGAGGTGCAGCTGCACTTCTGCCCTGAAAAGCCGAATGCTGCGCTCGATATACCTGATGCTGCATCGTCAAGATTTGCATATTTTGATACTATGGCCGGGTTCTTGCCGCCCATCTCGACCACAAAGACCTTTTGCTTCCCCGAGCTGAAGGCACTTGATATCATGCCCATCCCCGTTGACTTGGAGCCGGTAAAGGCTATGCCCGCAACGCCGTCGTTTGATGCAAGCTCTTCGCCGATGATCGAACCCGGACCGGTGATATAGTTGAACACCCCGTCTGGCAGACCCGCCTGTTTGAGAAGCTCGTACATCTTCAATCCGGTGAACATGGACATGTTGTCTGTCGACGATGGCTTGAAGACCACGGTGTTGCCTGTTATCATGGCTGCGGCGCTCATGCCCACCGAGATGGAGATGGGGAAGTTGAACGGAGCCAGCACACCGAACACGCCGTAGGGCTTCATCGATATCGTGACGCTCTCTGCCGCGGATGGCGCGCCCTGAAATCCAGAGGCGACTTTCGCCACGTCCTGTTTTGATGAAGTTTTTCTGGAGTAGCCCTTGTTTATCTCGATCTCGTTCGCATAGTACCGCATGAAGTCTATCGCTTCGTCTACCTCGCCGACCGACTCGTATCTTGATTTGCCGTTCTCGTAGCTCAGGATGGCCGATAGCCGGAACTTCTCTTTGGAAAAAAGGTCTGCAGCCTTCCTGAAGATGTTTGCTCTTTCCTTGTATCCGAGCTCGCTCCATGTGACGAACGCCTTCTGCGCCGCAGCTATCGCCTGTCTTGCATGCTCGCGATTGCCCTTCTGGAATTTCCCTATGATTAGGTCCGAATCTATCGGGGATCTTTCGATAAGAGTCTCGTTCGAGTAGACCGCCTTGCCGTCCATGTACATCGGATGCGCAGATCCGAACTCTCTTTTTGCATCGTTGATTGCATGCTCGAACAGGCTGTCGAACTCCTGCTCCTTGCCAGAATCGGCGAACTTCTTGTAGGTGGACTCGTTCTCAAAGCGCGATGTTGGCATTCTCCCACGAAATAAAATTAGAACAATTTTTTAGCGCATTGAAAGTATTTATGCTATTTGGTCTATCGATCGGTCAAGTCATAATGTTACGGGTTGGAATTTGCAGTAGAAGATTTAATACGTTTGCAGACCATCTATAACAAGGGTAATTTATGGCTGATGCGATGGTCGATGGCAAGGGCCGCGGCAAGGCCCCTTTGGTGCAGGACGCCGATTACAAGAAGAGGTACGGCTTCAGCGATAAGTTCGAATACACCTTCAAGAGCAGGAAGGGCATCGACGAAGACATAGTGCGGGAGATATCGAAGATAAAGGGCGAACCCGACTGGATGCTTGAGAAGAGGCTGATGGGCTACAGCCAGTTCCAGCTAAAGCCTACGCCGACGTGGGGAGCTGACCTGAGCGGCATAGACTACAATGACATCTATTACTACCTGGAGCCGACCGACAAGAAGAGCAGCAGCTGGGACAAGGTGCCTGAAGAGATAAAGAGGACGTTCGACAAGCTGGGAGTGCCGGAAGCGGAGAGGAAGTTCTTTGCCGGAGCAGAGGCGCAGTACGATTCCGAAGTAGTCTATTCGCACATTAAGGATGAGCTTGCGAAGGATGGGGTGATCTTCGTGAGCACCGACGAGGCGGTTAAGCGCTATCCCGAGATGATAAAGAGGTATTTCGGCACCGTGATACCTTCAACGGACAACAAGTTCGCCGCGCTGAACACCGCGGTGTGGAGCGGCGGCACTTTCCTGTATGTGCCCAAGGGCGTGCGAGTGAAGATGCCCCTGCAGACTTATTTCAGGATAAACACCGAAAAGGCGGGGCAATTCGAGAGGACGCTGATAGTTGCGGATGAAGGTGCGGATGTGACTTTCATAGAGGGCTGCACTGCGCCGATATACATGAGCTCTTCTCTTCATGCTGCAGTCGTGGAGATAATTGCAAAGAAGAATGCGCATGTGAGGTACGTGACGATACAGAACTGGTCGAAGAATGTCTACAATCTTGTGACGCAGAGGGCCTTCGCTCATGAGAACGCTTTTGTCGAGTGGCTCGACGCGAACATAGGCAGCAAGGTGAATATGAAATACCCCTCGATATACCTGAAGGAAAAGGGCGCGAGGGGCTCGGTGCTTTCAGTTGCAGTTGCAGGGCAGGATCAGGTGCAGGATAATGGAGGCAAGATATATCATCTGGCTCCCGAGACGACTTCTCAGATAATATCGAAGAGCGTCTCGGCAGGCAACGGCATTACGACTTACAGGGGATTGCTGCACATAGACAAAAGCGCGGCAAAGGTAAAGTCGACAGTCAGGTGCGATGCGTTGCTGCTTGGTGAGGATTCAAAAACAAACACCTTCCCGTACATGGAAGCGTACAGTGAGGACGCGACGATCACGCATGAGGCAAGAACTGGAAAAATCGGGGATGAAGAGCTGTTTTATCTCATGTCCAGGGGGCTTAGCGAGCAAGAAGCGGTCACCGCGGTGATAATGGGGTTCATCGATCCGCTGGCTAGCGAACTGCCTTTAGAGTATTCCGTGGAGTTGAAGAGGTTGATAAAGCTGGACATGCCGAAATCGGTTGGTTGACTATGGTGGATTACAACAAGCTTAAAAAATACGCGATGGAGCAATACGGCAAGCTGCCGCAGGAAGGCAGCACGCTGTACTCCAACAATTTCGTGAACATACCTTTTGAATTGGAAAAATATTTGGGCGTTGAAGTCGGTGCGGTCGCAGAAAAAAGCGCGTTGAAAGCCATTCTGGCAGGGGACCTGAAAGATTTGGGGATAAAGTTTGATGCCGTGTTCGGAAGCGGCGCGTATTTCTTGAACAGCAGCAATTTCATGAAGATTAAGAGCGCTGCGGAGCTTTCTGATAACGATATCAAAAGGCGTATGCACGATAGCAGCGATGATAAGTACATGGCATTCATAGACGCATACGCAAAGAGTTTTGTGTTCATCGACATTCCAGATGGAAAAACCGCTAAATTGAACCTGTTATTCTCGAATTCCGACACGCCGCTGAACGCGCAGATCATGATTAGCGTCGGTAAAGGCGCAAAGCTGGTCCTCTCCGAGCTTTACTGCTCGAGAACGGTTAGTGTCTCGTCCAATGGCGTTATACACGAGGTAAAAACTGGCGCTGACTCTGTTGTAGAGGTAAACAGTTTGCATAATGAGAACAAGACCACCGTGGTGCTGAATTTCTGCAAGGCAATAATCGGAGAAGGCGCTGCATTTGATTTCAATTCGCTGTACAACGGGGGATCGCATATCAGGGGCAGAACCATGGCAGAGGCAAAGGGGCGGGGAAGCAGGGTCAGGGTAAATGAGATCGTGCTTGGCTCAGGTGAACAAAAGTTTGACATGAGCGCCAAAATCACAAACTCGGAGGTGGGTACGGATGCCAGCCTGACATCGAAGGCGGTGCTTATGGATACTTCGCTTTGCATGCTGAAAGGATTTGCAAAGGTAAGTAAGGGCGCAACAAAATCCCGGTCTTATGTGCATCAGCGCGGGATGGCGCTCGACAAAGGCACGAGGATGTACGAGCTGCCGGACATGTCGGTAGACGAAAATGACGTGAAAGCGACACATTCGTCAGCAATGTCCCCGATTGATGCAGAGGCGATGTTCTACCTGATGTCGAAGGGCATTGATGGGAGGGAGGTAAGGAAGCTTATCGTGACCGGGTTCTTTGCAGACAGTCTTTCGATGATCGAAGATTGCGCTGCGAGGGAGATTGCAATGTCGCTCATACGCGAGAAGCTCAGGGACAAGACTTTTGGCAAGATCCCGAAGATTGATACTGCGGACATGTGGATTGCTGGCCACAGGCATTCAGGAGAGGATATGTTTAAAGGGCATTACAAATATGGGAAACAATAATGCTTATATTGAGCACATTTCAAAAGGTATAGAGATGCATTTGCGTCGGATATTCTCGGCGTTTCGATGATCGAATGAGCAAGGATGCGGTACTTGAAGTAAGGGATTTGCACGTCTTCCTAGATGAAAAAGAGATAATAAAAGGCGTGAGTCTCAAGGTGAAGCAGGGCGAAACGCACGTCATAATGGGGCCGAACGGCTCCGGCAAGAGCACGCTTGCAAAAAGCATAATGGGTCACCCGAAGATCAAGGTGACGAAAGGAGACATTCTGCTTAACGAAAAGAGCATACTCGGACTTGGTCCGGATAAAAGGGCGAAGTTGGGTCTGTTCCTGGAATTCCAGAATCCTGTTGAAATTGACGGGGTCGGCTTCATAAATTTCTTGCACACCGCCAAGCAATCGCTGAGCGGAGGAGGCGTAAGCACGAAGGAGCTGATGACTGAGATAAAAGAGAGCATAGCAAACCTGAAGCTCAGCGAGGATTTCATAGGCAGGACCTTGAACCAGGGATTTTCAGGGGGCGAGAAGAAGAAGACCGAGGTGCTGCAGATGTCCGTGCTGAAGCCGAAGATAGCCATACTTGATGAGCCGGATTCAGGCCTCGACATCGATGCAGTGAAGGTCGTATCGGCTTGCATAAACAGGATTGCCGAATCGGAGCACATGGGATTGCTGCTGATAACGCACTACAGCAGGATATTGTCATACATGAAGCCGGATGTGGTGCACGTGATGGTAAACGGAAAGATAGTCGATGAAGGCGGAACCGAGCTCATAGAAAAGCTTGAGAAGTCCGGCTATGACTCTTATCTGAAAGCGGATGGTGCAAAGAAATGACTGTGAGAGCGTTCGATGTGGATAGGGTAAGGGCCGATTTCCCGATATTGAAAACGAAGATGAACGGCAAGCCGCTGGTGTATCTGGACAACGCTGCGACTTCGCAGAAGCCCTATTCCGTGATAGAGGCCATCGGCAATTATTACAGGACCTACAACGCAAATATCCACAGGGGGATATACAAGATCGCTGAGGAGGCGACCATCGCATACACGGATTCGAAGGTAAAGCTCGAGAAGTTCATAAACGCAAATTCGATGCAGGAGATTGTTTATACGAAGAATGCCACCGATGCGATAAACCTCGTCTCGTTGAGCTGGGG
>CAIOIN010000109.1 GCA_903858385.1 uncultured Microcaldota archaeon
ACGAACAAGGTAAATTCCCTGACCCTTCCTTCGTACCCGTCAAGGTGACTGGTATCAACTTCCTGGGTTGATAACACAGAAACCAGGAGGACCGGTCCCTCTGTACACAAGACCGCCGATAATATACTTGAACAACACTTCTCGTGACATAATATACGCCATCGAAGATCTGAATGCATCAGAAAAAAGGACGATGGCTGCATACACCTTTGACGCAGGGCCAAACGCCTACCTAATATGCCTCAAAAACGATGTCGAAAAGGTCATAGCAAAACTCAATTCGGTAAAAGGGGTGGAAAAGGTAATGACAGCGAAGGTCGGCGCAGGTCCGAAAGTACTTGATGCGTCGGAGTCCCTCATAGATCCGAATACTCTCGAACCGAAGGTCAAAGACAAAGAATGATGACATGGGAACCCGGTTCGACACCACTTCAGATGCGCCTGGGAAGATACTATGGCTCGGCGGCTACTCCGTATTGGAAAGGCCTAACACCAGTTTCGTTACTACTGTCGATGCCAAGATCAGCGCAAATGCAAAATCTCTCGAAGGCAACAAGATTACAATAGATGCGCCGCAACTGAATGCACATGCAAGCGGAACAATCAATCCCAATACGGGAATCCTGTCGATTAGCGTACCCGAAGAACTTATCCTGCTAAAATGTTCAATAGAAGTCGCATCAAGGTACGTTGCCGGCCTCGGCACAAAGCTTGAAGGCATGCAGCTATCAACAAAGAGCGATTCGGCATTCTCCTACGCGATTAACGGAGGGAAAATCACCAAAAGCGGACTTGGGAGCAGCGCCGCAGTGACTGTCGCAAGCATAGGCGCGGTGCTCAAGGCCTACAAAATAGACCTTTTGCACGATGAGGCCCTGCACAAGCTTTCACAGACCGCGCACAGCATAGCAACGGGCAAGGTCGGCAGCGGCTTCGACATAGCGGCAGCGGCATACGGAAGCATAATCTATACGAGGTATTCCCCTGAGATAATCAAGGAGTTGCCTTCAGAATACTCCAACGAGCAACTTGTCAGCCTAGTCAAAAAGCAATGGAATTACAAGATAGAGAAGTTCTCGCTTCCGGAAGAATTCAAGCTTCTTTTCGCTAACTTCGGGGAGGCAATGATAACCACAAAGGCAGTGGGTGGTGTATCCGAATTCAAGAAGAAGAATCCTGAAGCTTATGCCAAAATCATGAAAGAGATAAACGATGAGAATGTCGATGCCATAAGCGCCCTCAAAAAGATTAAAAAAGGGGATACTGGAGCCTACGACGAATTCAAATCCGCTTTTGAAGGAGGCAGACTACTTACAAAGAAGCTGGGTGAGTTGAGCAACGTCGGAATAGAACCCGATGACTGCACCAATCTGATCGAAGAGAGCAAGAATAATGGCGCTTTCGTGGCAAAACTTCCCGGAGCAGGCGGGAAAGACGCGATATCTGCGTTGACTGTTGACAAGGACTCGTATGATAAATTGCAGAAATTTTGGGCAGCGAAGAGCAATCTCAAAATACTGAAAATAAGTTTAGGCAGCTAAAAACTGTCGTTATCATGATAGAATGACCTCAAAAAATCAATTACATCAGGTGTCAAGAGAAAGTAATACTGAAAGTCCTAAACCAGCAAACGCGGTAAGAATGGCGCTTTTCGATTTCGATGGTACACTAAGCAAAGGCCTCATGGGTGTGACGTTCTATGAATACTTACACAAGGTTGGCGTTTACGATAAAAAAGCCTTTGCAGAACAGGTCCGCGCCCTAAAAGATTTCAAGTCAGGTGCTCTTTCTTATGAACGCTATCTTCAAGAATGGGCAAGACTGTGGGTGGATGGCATAAAAGGCAAAGACGCTGGCATCGTGATGCCGCATGCAAAAGCTTTCTTTGCGGATTTCAAAAGTAATATCTATCCCTCTTCACGTGAACTGATGGATGTCCTGAAAACTAAAGGCTACACTCCCGCAATAATATCCGTAAGCCCTTATGAAGTTGTGGCTCTTGCAGCAAAAGAACTGGGCGTCGAAATAGTTTACGCAACCAAACTGAATTTGAATGGAGCTACCTACACAAACGAGCTAGTTACGCGTCTACATATGCCTGGCGGCAAAAAGGCAGTCTTGAGTAGCTTGTCAGAAGCGGGCAAAGAAATATCATTTGCATTTGGCGATACAGAAACTGATTACGAAATGCTCTGCGTGGCAAAGGTTCCAGTGCCCCTAAACCCCACAAAAGGGCTGAAGGTGGTGACTGATAAAATGAATTGGCCATCCTACGACAAAGACACTGTAGTATCTGGCATCGAATCAATGCTGCGCAACCAGTGAATCGCATTCTACGCTATTATTGCTGTTCCAGACTCGCCCATCATAACAGCATCTAACTTATACAGATTGCCTATACGTGCAATTCTACCTCCATTTTCAACGAACTTAATACAAGCGGCTAACTTTGGCATTATCGTTCCTTCCTCAAACGCGCCGAGTGACGCTTTCAAATCCTTTGCGCTGACCTTTCGTATAGCGCCCTTCCGATTTTTGAAATTCTTATAAACAAAATCAACATCGGTCAGTATGATCATCTCATCAGCGTCTATCAAGTTTGCAAGCAACTGGGTTGTCATATCCTTGTCTATTACCGCTTCAACACCCACAAATCCCGTATCCCGCTTGATGATTGGTATACCTCCCCCACCCGCAGCAATCACCAGCGTGCGATCTGCAATGCTCTTTATTATCTCGAACTCGAGTATGCTGACTGGCTTCGGCGAAGGCACCACCATTCTGTATTTTAATCCGACTTTGATGTAACTAAATCTTCTAAACTTCAACTCCTTCTCAAGCTCGTTCTTAGAATACAAAGGGCCTATTGGTTTCGTCGGCCTAAGGAATGCGCGATCCTTTTCATCGATTACTGTGTGCGTCAAAATAACACACACTCCCTTGCCAATATGCATGCGTTTCAGTTCGTTTCTCAAAGCAATCTCAAGCGCAGTGCCTATCGAAGCTTCAGTTTCAGCGTTGAGCATGTAAAGTGGAAGTTCAGGCACTACTCTCCTAGAATTGGTGTTCTTGATCTGCTCGTCGCCTACCTGCGGTCCATTGCCGTGCGTTATCACAATGTTGTATTTTTCAGTCTTGACGATCTTCGCTATCTCGCGTGCAGCTCTTTCGGCATTCTTCAATTCCAACCCTACTTTCTGACTCTTTCCAGGACTGAGTAAGGCATTACCACCCAAACCTATGACAATAGTCTTCATCGAATCATGTGCCAGATATATATAGTTTTCAGGCTGATACAATGAACATGATAAAGCTAATAATATTCGATATAGGCGACGTTATCATCAATTTCAACGACGACGAGTACATAAGCTACATAACCAAAAAGCTCCACATAAACGCCAAAGATTTCACAAAGTGCCTAGGGCCTCTCGTGGTCAAGATGGAATACGGCGCTATGCGCCTGAAGGAGACCGAAGACACACTAGCAAAAAGATTCAATACAAGCGACAGCGGTCTGGAGTGGGTCAAGTCATACAAAAAGATGGCGAAGCTGAACAGGCCGGTGCTAGAGCTGGTAAACCATCTGTCCAAACGATACAAGATAGCGTTGCTTTCGAACGTCGGCAGAGCACGATACATAGAAGGTCTCCAACTTACCAAAGGGATAAAAACCGATCACGTGTTTGCGTCATGTTACATAAAGATGAGGAAACCAGAAGCCAGGATATACAGGTATGCGCTGGAGAAGATGAA
>CAIOIN010000110.1 GCA_903858385.1 uncultured Microcaldota archaeon
ACACCCAGAGGCTCGTAAACATCGCCGCGCTCTCGTATTATTCGTCGTGTTTAAATATCCCGTTATATGTAATATTCAACAGACAGAACGTGCTTGAGGAGAGCAAGGAGAGGATGAAGGCCTGCCTCAAGGAGATTTTCGGTGAACAATAATGGATATTTTTGGAGTCTCGCTCCCGGTTGGGGCCGAGATGGTAGTGATAGTCATAGGCGCGCTCTACACGCTAGCCTCGGTGCTGCTTCAGAGGAAACTGATGAACCCTAAGCGCATGCGCGAGGTGCAGTCGCAGATAAAAAAGCTGACGAACGAGCTCAATGCTCTCGTCAAGAGCAACGCCCCGAAGGAGCAGCAGGCGGCAAAGCAGAGCGAGGTGATGAAGCTCATGGGCGAGAGCATGAGGACCTCGATGAAGCCGATGTTCGTGATAATGCCGATCTTCCTGGTGGTCTATTACCTGGTATTGCCGGCGCTGCTGCTGGCAGTGGGCATGGCGACCAAGAGCGGGCAGTCGGTGTTCTTTTATACGGTGCTCATACTGGGCCTTGTCTCATCGATGGTCATACTTCTTTATGACAGATCCATGACGAAGAAGGAAGAGAAGGTATTGCAGACTGATGAACAGAATCTGGAGAAAGCGGAGAAGGGAGAGCTGGGCGTCAAAACCCATATGTAGGTGCTTATATGCCAAAACCAATGCACAGGTCAACAAGCTTCAAGAGAATGAGCAGGGTCACCCCTACGGGTAGGAATGTCGTCCACTACAGGAGGGCGAAGGGTTCCATGCCGCACTGCGCCATATGCAGGAAAGAGCTTAGCGGGATAAGCATGAAGGGCGGCAAGTCCAGGAAGACAACGAGCAGGCTGTTCGGGGGGACATTGTGCGCGAAGTGCACTGCCGATGTCATAAAGATGGGCAGCCGCATAGAGCAGGGGGACATGAAGCTCGACGACATAAGCATAAAGCAGCGAACTTTCGTGCTACAGTTGGTAGCTCATTGATCTGTTTTCCATGGACGCCATAATCATCTCGGGGCTGCCAGCCGCTGGTAAGACTACCGTAGGGGGCATAGTGGGCAAGAAGCTCGGCCTCAAGGTCGTGGGCGGCGGGGACGTGCTCAAGGAGATGGCTGAGGAGCTGGGCTTCAAGGTTACCGGCGAGGGCTGGTGGGACACTCCGGAAGGCATGAAGTTCATGGAACGCCGGAAGCAGATAAGCGATTTCGACAAGCGGGCCGATGCGCTCCTGATAAAGAAGGCGAAGGCCGGCGACGTGATCATAACGAGCTACACGATGCCGTGGATATGCGATTGCGGCATAAAGGTCTGGCTCTCCGGAAGCGCGGAGAAAAGAGCTGAGCGGATGGCCGAGCGGGACAAGAGCACGTTGGAGTTCTGCATCGACATGGTGAAGCAGCGCGACGAGAAGAACTACAAGCTCTACAAGAGCCTTTACGGCATAGAGTTCGGGAAGGACCTCAAGCCTTTCGACATAAACATAGACACAGACAACATAGACGCGGACAAGGTCGCGGACATACTTATAGAGTTCATAAAAAATAAGAAAACGAAAACGAGTGAGCGAATGGCACTGATAGAAGTCGGCAGGGTATGCATAAAGAAGTACGGGAGGGACGCGGGCAGCAGGGCGGTCGTGACGAAGGTGATCGACAACAACTTCGTGAACATTGTTACTGCAGTGAGGCAGAAGGAGAGGAGGTGCAACACCAACCATCTCGAGTTCCTGAAGGAGAGCATAGACGTTAAGGACAAGGAGCTGGTCAAGAAAACTCTTGGGATAGAGGAAAGGGAACCCCAAAAGAGGGCAACTCAGAAGAAGTAACCCTTTGCGCCCGGGGCTAACGCGGCTAGACTCATAATATTATACTTTTTGTGCAATGTTCTAGCATGCAAAGCGACATTGCCGTGAGGAACCTTGTGAAGAGGTTCGGGAAGAATACGGCTTTGAAGGACATAACCCTTACCTCGAAGAAAGGGATAAACATAATACTTGGCCCGAACGGGGCCGGAAAGAGCACGCTGCTGAAATGCATTGACGGGCTGTACAGGCCGAGCAGCGGATATGTGTCCGTGCTAAACGCGAATCCTTACACCGACGCGCACGCCAGATCGAAGATATCGCTATTGGCGGACGTTTACGGACTTTACGATTTCATGAGCGTCAAGGACAATCTCAGGTTCTTCGGCAATTTCTACGGCCTGCGGGGCGATGAGGCCATCCGCAAAACTGCCGAGATGATGGGCGAGCTCGATCTGAAGCAGTATCTCGATGCCAAGGTCGAGGCGTTGAGCAGGGGCACCAAGCAGAAGGTAGCTTTCTGCAGGTCGATGCTGAACGAGGCGCAGGTGTTATTGTTAGATGAGCCTACCGCGTTCCTCGACGCAAATGCTTCGGATGTGGTCAGGAGCCATGTCCAGGAGATGGCGCATGATGGCAAGACAGTGATGTTCGTGACGCAGAGGCTAGATGAGGTCACGAGGCTGAATTCGAGGATATTGGTGCTGAGAGAGGGCAGGCTGGCTGCAGAAACAGACGCGGAAGGCATATACAGCACGGTATTCAAAGGCGTGGACGTGAGCGTGAGGCTCGCCAGGCCGATAGGCGAGAAGGCGATAGAGGGCATAAGGAACATAGTATGGAAGAACGGGAAACGTCCGACTCTCATAAAAGTGAGGATAAACGGCTACGGCGAAGTTAACAAGGTGCTGAAGGCCTTGATTGACTGCGGCGCCTATGTGGTGAGCGTGGATTATGCAGAACCGGCCCTGGAAAAGCTGGTCTTCGGTGGTAGGAAATGAACCTTCAAAACGCCTCGGCGGTAGCGATGAAAGACCTGAGGGAGGTCTTCAGCAACATCGGGATATACGGGCCGATGTTCGGAGTGCCGCTGTTCTTCGCGATCGTGCTGCCGGTGCTGACCCTGTACATAGCGACCAACGCCGCCCCTGCGGCCGTGATCAAGCTGGTGCAGCTGCCGGTCCAGCCGAGCGACATATATCTGAAGAGCCTGGCCTTTACGCTGTTCTTCGCGGTTAACGTTCTTGGCCCCATATTCATGACGATGCCCATATTCACCGCTTCAGTCATAGCGGCTGACAGTTTTGTCGGAGAGAAGGAAAGGAAGACTGGCGAAGCGTTGCTTTCCATGCCGATAAGCAACAACGAGCTGCTCCTGGGCAAGCTGCTTGCATCTTTCATACCTGCAGTGGTGCTGACTTTGGGGGTCTTCGCGCTGTACGGAGGCGTGGTGGATTACCTTGCCTACGGGCAGTTCCACGTGTACCTGCTTCCCACAGTTCCATGGCTGATGATGCTTGCGGCATCGCCCCTTCTTGCAATAGCGGCCATGGGCATAGTCGTCTTCGTGTCGTCGAACGTTAAGAGCATAAAGGAGGCACAGCAGATCAGCTCGCTCCTGGTGCTGCCGGTGCTGCTCATGCCGTTCGCTTCGATATTCGGCGCTGCGAAGATAACCTTTTCTTTCATGCTCTACCTGATAATCGGGCTTGCCGTGGCTGATCTGCTCATAATCTACATAGCTGCAAAGAGGTTCAAAAGAGAGGCAATGCTGTAGCGATTCTGTCAGCCGTGGGCTAAGAACTCCTCAGCCTCTTTCATTACCTTCTCCTTGCTCGCCGAGCTGCTGAGTATCTCGAAGAGCTCCGACGCCTTTGCAGGGTCGCTGAATTTGAGCTCCTTAAGCTTCGCCAGAAACAGACCCATGCCCAGCTCCTTTATCGGGAGGCTGCCTGCCCTGTTCTCCCTTATGTCCGTTATCCCCGCTTCGACGGCGGGGCTGACCAATCTTGACGCGTCTATGCTGAGGATGGCCTTGCCCGAGTACCTGTTCGTTATCGTCTGTATCGGCATGTCCAGATTCGTGAAGCCCTCTTTTATCGTGCCTTCGAGGCTCAATCGCACTATCGGCTTGCCCTTGCTGCTCGCGAGTATGGCGCCAATCTCGTCTTCGCTCCGCTTTAGGACATCCTTCGGCTCTGCGCTATCGAAAGTTATTACCCGGTGCACGAACTCCCTTGAATCTATCTGCTTGAACTCGTAGGTCTGCTTTTCCGTGTCGAAGATGATGAATCCTTTCCTCTCCTGTTCGCCTTCCTTCAGCTGCGTGAGCACCGTGCTGCCCGGTATCAGGAACTTCTTGCCATGGACCTTGCCTTCGATCTTTGTGTGTATGTGCCCGCAGACGTAGAGGTCGAAGCCTTCAGGAAGGTCGTTGTAGCGTATTGCATCGTCGCTGAACGGCAATAGCTCGTAGACCGACTGGTGGAACATGAATATGTTGAATGCGCCTTGCACCGGCTTCGGCTTCAGCTCGTTCAGCTTTTCCTTGACCCTGTCTTCCGATAGTCCGCCGAGCCCGAAAACCGCGACCTTTTCACCATCTTTTTCTATTATTGTCGTCTCTTCGCTCGTATCCACCAGCAGGCCTGCCAGGGCGAGCAGATTGAGCGGATTGTCCTTGCCTTCCATGGTGCGCTCGTGCGTGCCGGATATGGCAATGACGGGTATGTCGGTGTGTGCCTTGCCGGTGAACGAGACGACTTTCGAGTTCCAGTGCTTTTTAGAGATGTCCCTGAATAGGTTTATCGCCTGGGCCATCGCCTCCGGCTTCGGAGACCGCCTGTCGAATATGTCTCCGGGCAACAGCATGGCGTCGGCCATGGTGCTGGCGAGCTCCATTGCCTCTCTTGCCTGCTTGATCGCGTCGTCGGAGAACTTATCGTGACCTATGTGCAGATCCGATACGATTGCCAGCTTCATAGAATTGACCTTGCGCTTTTTGGATTATCTTTTCCCCGTTGCCTTGGTTATTTCAGAAACGAACTTGCTGGCGAACTCCACGGCCTTAGGAATTGCGGGACCGTAAGCGCCTGCCGCGCACGGATGCCCTCCGCCATGGCCGCCTATTATGGGCCCGAGATCCTTCATGATCCTGCCGAGATGCACATTGAGCTCCTTGTCCAATGGCGGCCGCAGCCTGGCCGAGAATGACACTTCCTTTTTGTTTATCGAGTAGAACAGGGCTAGGTCCGCGCCGACCTTGATCGCGTCGTCTGCCGATTGGTTGGCATGCCCTTTTGCGATGCCAGTGGCAAACAACAGGCCGGCGACGACCGAAGTCTTTGAATTGAACAGGTCGTGCATCGACTGCTCCCTTGCATCGACAGAGGCGGTGTGCTGCATGATCGGCAATAGGGACACGTAATCCACGTTCGCGATGTTGAGCAGCTCGCCAACCTCTTCAAAGGTGCGGTAGGATGCATTCCTGAATTCTGCGGAATCGGATATGATTCCTAGGGCGATGAGCTCGGCTATGCTTTTTGAGATCATTACGCCTGCGAGCCTCAGAACTTCGTACACTATGCTTGCTGTCGAATTGTAGAACTCGTCGTTGAACACCATGACGTTCTCTCTGGCCATTGCCTGCGCTGCGTGGTGGTCTATTATCAGTACAGGGCCTTTGCGCGCGTTCAGTTTGTTCTTGAATGCCCCGCAATCCTCGAAATTGTTCACGTCGAGCATTATCACCAGGTCCGCGGAGTCGTCGAATTTTGTCGTGATTCTGCCTTCGTCGAATCCCAGCTGGTCTAGTATCCGCTTTGAGTTCGCTGTTATGAAATCCGGAGTGACTATGATCGAATCATTGAAGTATTCGGCCAAACCGAAAGCGGATGATACGGAATCCGTGTCGCCCAAGGAATGGAAGGTCAGCATTACTTTTTTCGTTTTGTAATCCATCAGTGTTGATCTGAGTATCTCAAAATCGATGATGCCCATCTTATCATGCTTGCTCCTTGAAATCCTTCAGCGCGTTCGTTATGTTTGTCCTGAGCGATTGCTCCCTCTTCGAGAAGTCCTCGTACTGCTTTGAGACTATGCCGAGCCGCATCTCGGTCGACTCCTGCTTCTCCTTCAGGTCCTTGACGGCCTTTTCCTTTGGTACCTCGACTATCACGCCGCCGACCGACAGGTATACCTTGCCTGTTGCCTTCTCCACTTCCGCCATCGCCTCCTTGAACTCTTCCTTCATTTCGGTGAACTGCTCCTTCTGCATCGCCACCGACTGAAGCTGCTCTTGAAGCATCTGATATTCCTTTGTGAGCTTCTCTATTTGATCCCTATCCATGTTATCAAGCAGTTATGCCAGTTAAAGTTTATAGAAGTAACGAATGTTGGCTTGTCTGCGGCTTCTTGGCACCAGGACCGGGCTGGCAAGCGCGGATTACCTATCGAGCTCGCCCAGTATTATGTCCAGGCTGCCCAGGATGGGGAAGAGGTCCGCGAACTTCTGTCCTTCTGCCATCTCCGGCAGCGCCGCGAGATTTATGAAGGCCGGAGACCTCAGCGATATCCGGTATGGCTTCTGCTTGTCAGGTATCATGTAGATGAGGCCTTCACCCCTCGGCAGCTCGCGCTGCACGATCACGGTGTCAGGTTTTGCCACTGGCCCTATCAGCTTTATGGGCAGGCCGAGCAGGTCGCCGGTTTCGGGCATGCCATCGAGGGCCTGCCTTATCACCCTTATGCTCTGCAGCATTTCTTCGTATCTGACCCTATACCTGTCGAATGCATCGCCGTGGAATCCCGTGGGTACCACGAACTTCATCTTGCCGTAAACGTAATACGGACTGGTCTTTCTCGTGTCCTCTTCCACGCCCGAAGCACGAAGCACAGGGCCGGAAACGCCATGGCCGATTGCGGAACTTTGGGTCAATATGCCGACGCCCTTTGTCCGCTCCATGAAAACAGGGTTTTCGTCCAAGAGATCCGGATATCCGAGTATCTTCTCTTCGAGATAATCGGTCAGTTCGTACGCCCTCCTCCTGAAATCTTCTGGGATGTTGCTCTTGAAGCCACCCAACCTCAGATTGAGGTAGAACATCCTGCCTCCAGACACGTCCTGCATCAATTTGAGTATCTTTGCCCGCTCCCTGAAGGCCCACATGTACATGGTGAAGAACTGCCCGTTGTCGTTCGCGAAGGTGCCGAGCCAGAGCAGATGGCTGGCCACCCTCTGGAATTCGAGGAGTATGACGCGGAGGTATTGCGCCCTCTCTTTCACCGCGATCCCGAGGGCCTGCTCCACTGCCGATACATAGAGGTCGTCCCAGCACAGCGGGGCGACATAATCCAACTTTTCGGTGTAGGATTGATTCTGCATGTACATTCTTGTCTCCATGAGCTTCTCCACGCCCCGGTGCAGAAAACCTATGTGCGGCTCCACCTTCTTTATCGTGTCTCCGTCTACATCGACAAGAAGCCGTAGCACGCCGTGCGTGCTCGGATGCACCGTACCCACGTTTATGTCCATTATCGTCATCAGAGTACCTTGTCGTAATCTTCCTTCCCCCACGTGAAGTCCTTCTTTAACGGAGCCCCGACGCCGTTCCATTCCTCGAGGAGCAGGCGCTTCGCTGCCCTGCCCTTGATCCTTATGCCAAACATCTCCGACATCTCCCGTTCGTACCAATCCGCTGCCCGGTATACGCCGATGGCCGTGTCTATGGAAGGCCGTTCCGCCGGAAGCTTTGCCTTGACCACCTCTTGCGCATGCGTGGTCGTGTTGTAGATTATGTACACTACCTCGAGGTGGGTGGCGTAGTCGACCGCGGTTATCTTCTTCAGGTAATCATAGCCCGCCGACTTCCGTTCCTTTAATGTTTTCACTAACGCTTCGCTCTGAATTTCCTGCATTTCTACCACTTACCTTGTCCTGCAATTTCATCATCGCGGCAAAGAGGCTCTCCGGCTTGGGGGGGCAGCCCGCAACATAAACATCGACTGGAATTATTTGGTCTATGCCTTTCACCATGTTGTAGCTTTCGTACCATGGACCTCCCGAGGTGGCGCATTCACCGTACGCAATCACGTACCGCGGCGCCGCCATCTGCTCGTACAGCCTTTTCACCCGCGGGGCCATTGATTTGGTGACCCAGCCGGCCACGACCATCACATCGGCCTGCCTCGGCGTTGCCCTGAAGAGCAGGTATCCCTTCCTTTCGGCATCTATGTGTCCGGAACCGAAATCCAACAGCTCCATCGCGCAGCAGGCCAGGCCGAACTGAAGCGGCCAGAGCGAGTTCGCCCGCCCCCATTTTATTGCGCCTTTCGATAGCATTTTCGTCAGGTCGCTGAGCTTGGCGAACATCGCGTTCGCTGGCATCTTGTAGGATTTCGAGGATTGCGCCTGCAGCCTGTTCATCTCCTGCTCGGCGTTTGCGAATTGCTTAGCCGTATAGGGTCTTTGCTCTTCCAGTAACATCACCTATGAGTTTGTAGCCTGCGAACGAAAACGCCATCGATATTACGACGAGCAGTATGATATCCAGGCTCGTATTATAATCTATCACTCTTGAGACGGTAGACCAGAGTATAAGCATCGCCAGCGTGAGCTCGAAAGGAAGGAAGAGCATGAAGTAGGGAAGGTATTCGTTGTCCACATCCCTGCTGCCGCCCGAGCTCTCTTCGGCGCTCTCGTAGGACGCGTTCTTCACCGGATTGCCCGGTGACCGGCGGCCTATGAGCTTTGCAAATAGCAGGAACATCAGTGGTACCAGTAGGCCGAGCATGGCAAAGAACAGGATTGCCAGGTAATTATAAAGCATGATACCACTACGGGATGTGAATGAAACAATTTAAGCCTTGCCCAGCCGTTCCGCCGCCCATTTCGAGACTATTTTTGCAACATCGTCTTCGTGCTTGCCGAAAGAGTGCTTTGCACCCTTGATTATTGCAAACGAAAAGGGCTTGCCTGCCCTTTTGCTCGTCAATGTCTTCATATATTTTTTGACCGGCTTGATTGCGGTTTCGTCCCTGCTGCCGAAGATTGCTAATATGGGCGCTTTGATGCTGCCAACCTCTTTGAGAGGGCCATCGTAGTCGAACAGCCTTGCCTCTGCGTTTTTGAGGTCTGCCACTGACAAAAAGCGCCTTGCAGAGAAACCGCGGGGTATTCCTTCCGTCTTGCCGCCCTCCTTTGCTTTTATGAGCCGTCTGCACTTGCTAACGACAGCGCCGAAGTGCACGCCCAGATCTCTTTTCTGGGCATTGTAGTCGTCGCCGGGCGCCAGGAGTATCAATCCTTTTACCGCAGGCTGCTCCTTCTTGTATTGGTAATAGGTTATCTTCTGACATCCGGTGCTATGCCCCGATAGGAAGAATCGCTTGTATCCGAGTTTCTTCAGCTCTTTTATTGCGCCGTCGATGTCCAACACGCAATCTTCGAACCTTTCAAGATTTGTCCCGATTGACAGGCGCTTTGCCTTGCTTTTTTTTATCTTTGCCGGGGTCCGATAAGCAGATGATATTGCGTCGTGCCCCCTAGTGTTGATTGTTAACAGCGCAATACTCTTTTTGTCGAGCTGCGATGCGATTGCAAACTGCAGACTGCCGCCGTAGAAGTTGCCGGTCATGCCATGGATGTGGACGACGCATGCATCGCGATGCTTTGTTGGGATAAGAAATCCGTCGAGCAGCAGCCCGTCGCGCGTCGCGAACCTGATTAGCTCGCCTTTTGCCCTTATCATTGCATCGCCTTTAATATGTTGTATTGATAATTTATCGTTTGCGGTGCTGCGATGCCCTGCCTCGTCTATTCGACACTTGACATTGCGTCATTGAACATAGCGGAAGCGGTCAAGGGTAGGATGGATTTTGAGGAGACGAAGCCGGTTGGGGGCTTCAGGCATTTCGCTTCGGAGCACATCGACATGATCGAGATGGGTAGTGGGCTGATCGACGCGGATTTCATAGACAAAACGATACGCACTGATTTCATCATGTTCATGAGCAGGCACTCCAGTGCGAAGGGCATAGCCACTTTCACGACGCATGCAGAAGGCAATTGGTCCGGCGAAGCGGAATTCGGGGGAAGGCCGAAAGCGTTGAGCATGGCATCCCCAGTCAACATGCTGTCGATGTTGGGCGCGATGGAAGAAGTGAACACCACAGAGATACCCGTGATGTATGAAGCGACGCATCACGGGCCATTACTGGACACGCCGTCATTTTTCGTCGAACTGGGCGGAAACGATGAAACGATAAAGGACAAGAGATATGCAGAAGTCGTTGCCGAATCGATTGTCAGGATGTTGCACCACGAGCCCGGCGAATACGAGAAGATAGCCATAGGCATAGGCGGAACGCATTACCCCGAGAAGTTCACGAAACTCGCATTGGAAGGAAAATACGCATTCGCCCACATGATGCCCAGGTATCATATCGATAATGTTGACATGTTGCAGAAGGCCATCGGAAGGTCGGACGCAGAGGTCGAGGTCGCAGTCATAGAATGGAAAAGTATTAAAGCAGCCGACAGGGATAAGATAATAGGGCGGCTTGGCGAGCTGGGGCTGGATTATGAGAGGGTCTGATTTTAGAATGTTCTTTCTTTTCGCTTTTCTTACATTCACTGTTGCGGCGAATTTGGCTGGAGCGAGCTTCTGGTTTCAGACCGGCGCTTTCGGTTCCAACAAAGCTGAATTCAATAGTGGCGCTAGTGTAGCCATACAGACGGTATGGCAGAATGTCAGCGATGGGTCTTGGGGCTTCTGGATTGGCGAGAACCTCAACAACGGCGCGTTCATACAGGCAGGTTACCAGATAGTCAATGCAACGGGCAAATACCCAGCGTTGTGCAGCCTGAGCGGATGCAATGGAAGCGTGCTGCTAACGGCAGGCACACCCACCTGGTTCTGGGAATATTTTCCTGCAAATGGAGGGAATGACTCATTCTATGGAGGCATCGGCAGCGACGACTCGGCTGGAGTGAACGGGACGTTCAACAATTATTCTTTCCGTTCAAACGGGAATGTGTGGACCGCTTATTTCAACGACCAGCCGATGGGCAGCATAGACCTTGGAACTTCGCAGTCAGGAATAAACGCGCCGACGGCGATAGCCGAACTGGCTGACACAAGCGTAAACACCCAACAGATGCAGAAGGTAATGTTCAAGGATATGCAGTTCTATTCCAACCAGAACCTTGAAGCGGTGCCGCAGGGCTACTCCCTGATAAGCTACGGCAAGGGCAGCAGCACCTGGCTGAAAAATCCGTATGGAGTGGGTGAATTCGGCAACCATGTTGACTACTTCGAGGTCGGGAGCGGGTTGCCGCAACAGAACAAGAGCGTCCTTTGGAATATCGGCTATTCGCTTAGGATCGCGTCACCCTACGGAAATCTCTCCGGAGTCAGTAGTTATATTGCATATTCCACGGCAGCACTGCACGCTCCGTTGACGGTGAATCTGAGCAACGGCACAAGAGCGTACTTTGCAGGATGGATCGGCAAGGGACAGAGTTCGTACACGGGCCGCAATATCGACGCGATAGTCGATATGAATGGGAACATAACTGAAACGGCCGTCTGGAACACACAGTATTATGTCGGAGTGAATTCCATCTACAACACCAGCGGAAGCGGATGGTACAATGCCAACAGCACCGCCACGCTGCATGCCCCCCAGATAGTAGATTTGGGCAACGGCACACGCGCGATCTTTGCCGGATGGAGTGATGGAGCCATGGCAAATTCGACTGCGATACGCGCCAGCAGCCCCATGACAATAAATGCCCTGTGGACTACGCAGTACCTGATTAGCGCAACAACACCGTATGGCAGCGTACAGGGAGCCGGATGGTACAACCAGAACAGCACAGTGACGCTGCAACTGAACCAGACGGTGGTTACCGTAAACCCTGAAACGCGGTTGGGATTCTATGGTTGGAGCAACGGATACACAAATCGCACGGTGAGTTTTGTGGCGACCTCCCCGCAGTCCATGTCTGCAGTGTTCAGAGCGCAGTATCTTGTGACGTTTGAACCCGAAAATATTCTCGGCAACGACATAGCGAATGTCGATTATTACGACGTTAACGGAGTTGATATCCACAACAGCAGTGCATACCTGTTTGAAAATGAGAATTACACCGTGGATTACATTTATTACAAGGGTATGCGTGTGCCCTTGAATTATCAGTTCGTGCCGAGGGTGCCAGAAACAGTGAAGCTCGAGGCACCGCTGTACAATGTGCAAATAAGCGCGGTTAGCGCGTTCAGCACCCCGGTCAATGCGAGCATCAACATGACGTTCGACAATGGAACCCGTTTCAACTCGTACCTGGGCGAATCGGGAACCGTGAACTTCACAAACGTGCCGTACGGCCATGTGTATGGCTACGTGGAATATCTCGGCATTAAGAAAAGCGTGATTCTTTCTGGCGGCAGCATAAAAATCCTGTTTATCACTCCCTCGCTGATAGCGGTGACCATAATCGCGATCGCCGCTGCGGTGCTGTCCGGAAGATTCGTCAATGACCGGTATTCTGGAGAAAGCAAATAGTTGGTGCCGATGTCTGGCGTCTATGAAGCGTTTTTGCACAAATACGGAGGGTACACCGATATCCAGAAGGTGGCGATGCCCATCGTCGCAAGCGGAAGCAACTGCCTCATAATTGCGCCGACCGGTGCAGGGAAGACCGAGGCCGCAGTACTTCCGCTTCTAGAAAGGATGAGCTCGGGAGAAAAGGACGGAATAAAAATGATTTACATAACGCCTCTCAGGGCGCTGAACAGGGACATGATAAAAAGGCTGGAAGAGCTCTGCACTGCCGCCGATATGACCGTGGCTGTGAGACATGGAGATACCACGCAGAGCGAGCGGGGAAAGCAGGCGCGGAGGGCGCCGATGGTCCTGATCACCACGCCGGAGACACTGCAGAGCATACTGCCCACCAAGACGTTCAGCGGCGCATTGAGGAATGTCAAGGCAGTGGTCGTTGACGAAATACACGAGCTGTATTACACAAAAAGAGGGGCGCAACTGGCGCTCGCGCTCGAAAGGCTGGAAGAGAAGTCGCCGGGCTTCCAGAGAGTAGGGATAAGCGCGACGATAGGCCATGCTGAAGCCGTACAGAGATTCCTGTCGGGCAAGGGCGATTGCAAGATAGCCATGGTCAAAAGCGCAAAGGAGATGGATGTACGGATAAGGATACCTTCAGGCTACAGGAAGGAATTGAAGCCGATGGAGGACAAGTTTGGGCTTGACGGCAGCGCGCTGGCAAGACTGGACCTCATATCCGAAAGCATAGCGGGCTCAAAGTCGACGCTCGTATTCGCTAACACGCGCCAGGTCGTTGAGGCATTGGGGAGCAGGCTGCTGTACCTGAATACCATAGAACCTTTCGGAGGTATTGGCGTTCATCATGGCTCATTGGACAAGGAAGAGAGGATATCGATAGAAAATTCGTTCAAGAGCGGAGGAATAAGGAGCATAATAGCGACCAGCTCGTTGGAGCTGGGCATAGACATAGGCAACATAGACCTCGTCATACAGTACGGCTCGCCGAGGCAGGCGCTCAGGCTGATACAAAGGATAGGACGCAGCGGGCACACGCAGAAAGGCGTTTCGAGGGGGCTTGTCGTGCCGACCAACATCATCGAAGCGGTAGAGTCCGTAGCGGTGTACCAGCAGGCGATCGACGGACAATTAGAAAGATTTGAGATGCAGAACGGGGCAATCGACGTTCTGGCGAACCAGGTGTGCGGCATCTCTCTTGACAAGGGCACGCTAAGCATCGAAGAGCTGCACAGGATTGTCAGCCGAGCATATCTTTACGCCGCTTTTGGCATGGAGCGGCTGAAACATTTGTTGGAGTTCATGAGCAAGCAGAGGATGGTGGGTTTTGACGGCAAGACCATCACCTGCGGGCCAAGGACGAGGATGTATTACTACGGGCATCTCAGCGTCATACCGGATTCGAAAAGATTCCTTGTAAAAAACATAGTTGGAAACCGGATAATATCGACTCTTGATGAAAGATTCGTTGCGAACGAGGTGGATGAGGGGTCTGTCTTCATAACGAAGGGATTGCCGTGGAAGGTCGTGAGCATCGAGGAGAATGTGATAAGCGTCGAGCCGAGCATGGAGCTTGAAGCAGCGGTGCCGGATTGGACTGGAGAGGACATACCAGTCGGGTATAGGACCGCGCAGACGGTGTTCGAGATAATTGGCGGTTCCGGAGGCGTAAAATTGGGCACAGACGAGCGGACGAGGCTGCAGATAGAGAAATTCGCCGAATCGCAGAAACAGTTCTTCTTGCCATCGAAAGAGACGTTGTTCATCGAATCGCTAGAGAATTTTAGGGTGCTGTACACCGGGCTTGGGACACAGGCGAACGAGGCGCTCGCAAGGTTGCTTGCCAGCATATTCAACATGAGAACCGGCAGCAGCGTGAATGTCAAGGCGTCGCCATACCTGGTGTTTATCGAGCTGCCCAAACAAGTCGACGTGGAGCACACGCTTAAACAATTGAGGCCGGAAGCCGTAGAGAGGGAGCTAGAGAGGGCGATAACAAGCACCGAACTTTTCAGGTATCAGTTCATTGTAGTGGCGAAGCTGTTCGGAATCATAGACAGGGACGCGACGGTTTCACGCTCGCTCGCCAGGAGGCTTATGAGCATGATGGAGGGCACGCCACTGCACGAGGAGACGTTAAGGGCGCTGATGAACAACTACCTTGACGTGAAGACGCTGAAGGCTTTTCTAGAGGACCTAAGGCTCGATAGGATAAAGATCAAGAGCGTGTACAACGAGACCCCGTCGCCATTCACAAAGGCGGTCCTGAGCTCTGCTTATTACACGAAGGAGCTGATAGCGCCGTTGACGCCGAACAACGAGCTGGTCGAGTCTTTCTCGCAGTTCGTACTCGGCAAGGACATCAAATTCCTGTGCACATACTGTGGATTCAACTTCACGAGAAAGCTGAAGGAGGTGAAGGACAGCGAAAAGATAACTTGTCCTAGTTGCCAGAGCCCGATGCTCACGCTTTACGACGACTCCTACAAGAGCGTGGTGGACAAGACCAGGAAGGGCATTAAGTTGAAACACAGCGAGGTCGAAGTGATGAGGGAGGCAATAAGGTATGCAAGCCTGTTCAGCACCTATGGCGGCAAGGCCGCAATCGCGCTGTCGGTGTATGGTGTTGGTTACAGGACTGCAGCAAGAACATTGATGATGCTCAAGCACGACGAGCATTCGTTCTTCATGGACCTTCTGGAAGCGCAGAAAAACTTCATACGCACCAAGAAGTACTGGTCCGTGTAGGATAAACAATTGTTATATTCCTTTACAAAGCCGCTGCCGGGGGCACGGCGGTGGATTTGCCCATTGCCTGCGCGTCGACGACCTTGACCTTCTGATCAAGTCGCATCAGCCTTACCCCGCTGGCGCCCCTGCCGGTGACGCGGACGTTCGATGCCGGGAATATTATCGAAAGCCCTTTTGAGTTTATCATGAGTATGTTGTCATCGTTAGCGGCGGTGAGCAGCTTTACAACTGCGCCAGTCTTGTCCTTCACCTTCAGGTTTATCACCCCCTTGCCGCCCCTTTTCTGGAGCCTGTACTTGTTGACCGGAGTTGCCTTGCCATAGCCTTTCTCTGTTACGGTAACGATCAGGTCGTCGGGCATCACTGCAGCCATCTTTACGACAGAATCGTTCGCGTTGAGCTTTATGCCGCGTATCCCATGAGCTTCCCTGCCCATCGGCCTTATGTCGGTCTCCTTGAATCTCAACGATTTGCCCATCACTGTACCAATGAACAACTCGTTGGTGCCGCTTGACAGACAGACTCCAGCGAGCTCGTCGCCCTGGAAGAGGGGTATTGCCCTTATCCCGTTCGCCCTTGGCTTGGAGAACCGTTCTGCTTTGACGCGCTTGACCCTGCCTTTTGTCGTCATAAAGTTCAGATAGGTATCAGAGAATATCCTCGTGTTGACGACATCGCGTATGCGCTCGCCTTCAGACAGCTTGACGAGATTGACCAGCGCCTTGCCCATGCCGTACCTGCTCTCTTCAGGCACCATGTAGGCCTTGAGCCAGTAGGCCCTGCCCTTGTTCGACAGCAGGAACAGGTAATCCTTCAGCTTGCACGAGATTATCTGTCTTACGAAGTCGCCCTCCTTGAGCTCTATCGCTATTATGCCCTTGCCTCCGCGTTCCTGCTCGCGGTACACCTTCGTCGGCATGCGCTTGATGTAGCCGTTGTTTGTAAGTATGACAGTGGATTCGTCGTCGGGTATCACCTCTTCTCTGGTGAATTCCTGCAATGGGGCATTGTAGTCGATTATCGTCTTCCTCGGCTTCCCGTACAGCTTCTTTATCTCAAGGGTCTCGTCCTTGATGATCTGGTAAACGCGCTTGTCATCGGAGAGTATCTGCTTGAAGAAGTCTATGCTCTTTACCAGCTCCGCTTTTTCGCTCTGCAGCGATTCCAGCTCAAGTGAGGTCAGCCTGCTTAGCTTCATATCAAGAACGGCGTTCGACTGCTTCTCGCTGAGTTCGTACTTGCTCATCAATGCAGCCCTTGCCTCCTTCGTATCCTTGCTCTTCTTTATCAGCAATATTATCTCGTCTATCCGGCTGACTGCGATCAGAAGGCCGTCGACAATGTGCAGCCGGTCTGAAGCGACACGCAGGTCGTAGTTGCTCCTTGCCTTTATCACGCCAATCCTGTGGTCAACGAACACCTTGATGAACTGCTTTATGTTGAACGTCAACAGCTCCTTACCGAGAACCGCTATGTTCATGACCGGCAGCGATATCTGAAGCTTGGTGTGCGCATACAGCTGGCTTAGCAGGACTGCCTTGTCCGCATCGTTCTTGAGCTCTATGACCACTCTTATGCCCTCCTTGCCGCTCTCGTCACGAAGATCGGCTATGCCGGTTATTCGTTTGTTTCTCACGAGGTTGGCTATCTCTTCCACCATCGTGGCCTTGTTTACCGTGTAAGGGACTTCTGTGATTATTATCGCAACTCTGTTGCCGATCTTCTCTTCGGTAGTCTTGCCCCTTATGATTACAGACCCGCGCCCGTACTTGTAGGACATCTCAAGCGCATTGTTGTGGAACACCGAGCCGCCGGTCGGGAAATCCGGCCCTTGGATGTGGGTCATGATCTCTTCTATGGTGATCTCAGGGTTCGCCAGATATGCTACGACCGCATCGCTGAGCTCCGACAGGTTATGGGGCAGTATGTTTGTTGCAACGCCTACCGCTATTCCCGAAGCCCCGTTGAGGAGCAGAGTCGGTAATTTTGTTGGCAATAGGAGCGGCTCCGTTTCGGTGTTATCGAAGTTCGGACCGAATGGGACTGATTCCTTTTCTATGTCAGCGAGCATCTCTTCGGCTATCTTGCTCAGTCGCACTTCAGTGTAACGTTGAGCAGCAGCAGAATCCCCGTCGATGGATCCCATGTTGCCCTGTCCTTCTACAAGCGTATGGTTCATCGAGAAGTCCTGCGCCATCCTTACAATCGTCTCGTACACTGCAACGTCCCCATGCGGATGATATTTTCCTATAACGTCTCCGACTATCCTTGCGCTCTTCTTTGTCGGTTGGTTGTGCATGTTGTTGAGCTTGTACATCGCGTAGAGTATCCTTCTCTGCGCCGGCTTGAGGCCGTCCCTTGCGTCGGGCAGCGCTCTGCCTATTATTACGCTCATCGCGTAGTCGATGTAGCTCGACTGCATTTCATTCTCGATGGTTGTTTCCAGTGTTTCTGCCATGCAAAATACCGATCATACGTCAAGGAACGATACCTCCGTCGAATGCTCTTCCAGGAAGTGGCGCCTCTTCTCGACGTCGACACCCATGAGCACAGTGAATATCGCCTCTGCGAGCTGCGCATCCTTTATTGAAACTTTCTTGAGCACTCTGTTCGCCGGATTCATTGTGGTCTCCCAAAGCTGCTCCGGATTCATCTCTCCGAGACCCTTGTATCTTTGTATTGCCACCTTGGGGTCATTCTTCAGCTCGCCGGACAGCAATGCATCCGAATATATGTACCTTGATTCCTTACCCTTCGTAACCTTGTACAGGGGCGGTTGGGCTATGTATATGTTGCCCCGCTCTATGAGCGCTCGCATGTAGCGGTAGAAGAATGTGAGCAGCAGTGTCCTTATGTGACTGCCGTCGACGTCTGCATCCGTAAGTAGTATGACTTTCTTGTACCGGAGATTTTCCGGGTTGAATGTCTCCCGTATGCCCACACCGAAGGCGGTGACCATCGAGTGCAGTTCTGCATTGTTGAATATCTTCTCGTCTGACGCCTTCTCAACGTTCAGTATCTTTCCCTTTAGCGGCAGAATGGCCTGGAACATCCTGTCCCTGCCCTGCTTGCTGGAGCCTGCCGCGCTCTCTCCTTCGACTATGAATATCTCCGATTTTTCCGGATCGCTTTCCGTGCAGTCCGACAGTTTGCCCGGCAGCAGAGGCCCTTCGAACAGGCTCTTCTTCCTGGCAAGCTCCCTGGCCCTTCTTGCGGACTCTCTTGCTTCGGCCGCACCCAGAACCTTTCTCATTATGCCCATCGCGTCTGATGGGTTTTCTTCCATGTATTGCGACAGCGCAGCGTAAACCGCAGTGTCGACTATGCTCTTTATGCTCGGATTGCCCAGCTTCTCCTTTGTCTGGCCTTCGAACTCCGGGTTCTGCATCATTATCGAAAGAATTGCAACGAGTCCCTCCCTAGTGTCGTCGCCCTCTATCTCCGCCTTTTGCTTGCCCATCTTCTTAGAATTTTTCTGCATGTAGTTGGTGATCGACTTGGTAAGAGCGGAATGCAGGCCGGAAACGTGGGTTCCGCCTTCTGCGGTCCTTATGTTGTTAACGAACGACAGTACTTCCTCGCTGTATCCTTCGACGTATTGGATGCCGAGCTGCACTTTGGTTGCGCCGACCTCTTTTACTATCATTATCGGCTTTGTGAGCGGCACCTTGCTGCCGCGGACGAAGTCCAGGAAGTCCGGGATGCCCTTTTGTGAGACAAATGTTGCCTTGTTTTCTATCCCGGTTTCCCTGCAGTCGTCAAGGTCGATCTTTATCCCCTTGTTCAGGAATGCGAGCTGCCTAAGCCGCTCGATCAATTCCATCGAATCGAAGTTCTTCACGGAAAATATTGTAGTATCTGGCTTGAATTTGATCGTCGTTCCCGTGTCTGTTGCGGTTTCGTTGATTATCTTGAGTTCGCCTGCCGCTTCGCCCTGCTTGAATAGCTGCTGGTACGTCTTTCCATTCCTTTTTATCGTGACTTCGGTGTACTCGGAAAGCGCATTGACAACGGTGAGACCCACCCCGTGAAGGCCTCCGGCAACTTGGTATATCTTGCTGTCGAACTTGGCGCCGGAATGCAGCGAGGTCATTATCACTTCGAGCGCTGGCTTGCCCTCCTTGTGCATCACGTCTACTGGTATTCCCCTGCCGTCATCGCTGATCTCAGCGACGTCGACGTCGTTGTCCTTTGTGAGCGTTATCTTGATGTTTTTGCAGTATCCTGCAAGCGATTCGTCTATCGCATTGTCAAGGACTTCATAAAGCAGATGGATGAAACCGCGGCTGCCAGTTGAACCCACGTACATTGCAGGCCTTTTCCGGACTCCTTGCGGGCCGGAAAGGACGATTATGTCCTCTGCATCGTACCTATTTTCAACCATAAAAATCAATCCGAAACCGATCCGATATTGATAGGGATTTTAAGCTTAAAACCCTTTCTGTATGACATGAAATTAGCTGGTTTTATGATGATTTTTGGATGTTTGAAAGCACTAAATAGGGATCGGGTACCAAATATGTTTAGGAGAGTTTGATGGACAAGGATATTGATAAAATATTTGAGTTCATGCTTGCTGCTAACAAAACCAAGCAGATAAAGAGGACAGGATGGGTCAGAAACAGCGTTAAGAACCCTGAGCATGTGGGGGATCACTGCTTCAGCACTGCACTTTTGTCCTATTTGATGGCCGATTATCTCAAGCTTGACAAGAATAAATGCCTTCTCATGGGATTGACGCATGATTTGAACGAAGTTATCACAGGAGACATAGCGTCACGCGCTACGCAGAAGCTCCAGAGGATAAACGACATTGAAAAGAGGGCTCTTGCGGATAGGAATACCGTAAAGGTGTTGTCCGTGCTCCCGAAAAGAAGCCGGACTGAGATTTTGGACGCGTGGAAAGAGCTCGGCGCCGGCAAGACCAGAGAGGCTAAATTGGTGAAACAGGTCGACCAGCTCGACTACATACTGTTGCTGATGGATTATGCTAAGCAGTTCAGGAACAAGAGGAACATTGATGAATTCTTCCTGGTTGCAGGGAGGCGCATAAACGCTCCTGAACTGGTTTATATGTACCAGAAAGTCAGGAAAGCACTTTACAAGAAGCAGAAAGCATAAGGCGCCTCGAGCAGGACTCGGACCTGCGACCTATCGGTTAACAGCCGATCGCTCTACCTACTGAGCTATCGAGGCATTGTTGTTATTGTTTCTTTAGCATCTCTAATATCAGTGCTTTAATCTCTTTCGGGTCGGCCTGCTTCTTCGTCAGCGTCAGAACCTGGCCTATGAGGAACTGCAGAGACTCGGTTTTTCCCGATTTTATCTCTTCCACTGCCTTCTTGTTCTTGTCGAGCGCCTGCTTCACGGCAGACTCGATGTCCTTTTTCGACAGCTTCACTATGCTTTTCTTCGCGAGCTCTTTCGGCGATGTACCGGTGTCGACGTATTCCTTGATCAATTCCTTGGCATACCGCTCGGTTATTACATTGCTGTCTATTAGCTCGAGAAGCTCTACAAAGGTTTTGGGCTTTACCTTCGAGTCGTTTATGCGCTCGGACCTCCAGTTCAGGCTCTTCTGCAGCTCATTGGTCGTCCAATTTGCGACGACAATCGGATCCTTGTAAAGTTTGCAGCACTCTTCGTAGAAATCCGCGAGGTGTTTGTCCGTGTATATGAGGACGCTTGCGGTGTACTCGTTGAGCTTGTACTGCGATGTGAACCTTTTCACTCTCTGATCGGGCAGCTCGGGCATCGACGACTTTATTTTTTCCACCCATGCCCTGTCGACCTTTATTATCGGCAGATCGGGATCAAACACGTAGCCGTAATCCTCCTCGTATTCCTTCTTCCTGAGGCCTTTCGTCGTGCCGGTTTCGGCATCGAAGTGCCTCACTTCCCTTTCTATCTTGACTTCCATTCTCGCCATGCCGGACTGCCTGATTATCTCGAAATTGAGCGCCTTCTCCACGTTCTCGAATCCGGTTATGTTCTTCACTTCTATCCTTTCGCCACCGTTTATCGAGACGTTTGCATCTACCCTCAGCGACATCTCCTTGCTGGCATCGTAGACGTTGAGATGCTCGAGTATCGAAGAGAGTTTCTCAAGGAACTGCCTAGCCTGTTTTGGCGTGGTGAAATCCGGTTCCGTCACTATCTCCATCAGCGGTATGCCAGAACGGTTGTAGTCTATGAGCACATACTCTGCTGAAGTGATGTCGCCGCCAACGTGAACAAGCTTCGCAGGGTCTTCCTCGATGTGTATCCTTCGTATCCTGATCTTCAGGTCCGGGAGATTCATGTAGCCTTCGCCGACAAGCGGCGATTCGTACTGCGAGATCTGGTAGTTCTTCGCGAGGTCTGGGTAGAAGTATATCTTCCTCGACATGAAGGACTCTTCTGGTATTCGGCACCCAAGTGCCAGGCCGGTCATTAGCGCGTAGTCTATGACCTTCTTGTTCAGCTTTGGCTTTGATCCCGGGAACCCGAGGCATATGGGGCAGGTGTTCTCGTTCGGCGCCTTGTTGCGGGTGTCGACGCTGTCGCTGCAGAAGAGCTTGCTCTCTGTGTTGAGTTGGACGTGAACCTCCAATCCTATCATTACGCTCATGCTGAAACCTCGAATTTGTGCGCTATCTTTATCAGGTTGCCCTCCTTGAACTGGTCCGCGATTATCTGCATGCCGACAGGCAATCCGTCCACCTTTTCTACGGGCATTGATATGGTTGGCATGCCTGCCATGTTTGGCGCGGTTGTGAGTATGTCCATGTAATAGTTCTGCAGTGGCGTGAGGTTCTTGATGTCTGAGAATTTCGGCGGAACCACGGGCATTGATGGTGTTATCAGCGCGTCGTATTTCTTGAAGGCCTGCTTGAACTCCTTTATTATGGTTGCCCTTATCCTAAGCGCCTTGAAGTAGTACTTGTCCCTGAAGCCGGCCATCCTCGCGAACGTTCCTAGTATGATTCTCCTTTTTGCCTCCTCGCCGAAGCCTTCGGTCCTGACTTTCGTGAAATATTCGTCGAAATTTCCCGTGATGTCTTTCTGGAGCCCGTACCTTAGGCCGCAATACTTCGCGAGGTTCGTAGATGCCTCGCTCACCGCTATCAGATAGTATGATGGGATTGCGTACGGGGTAGATGGCAATGACATTTCCTCGCACTTTGCGCCCAGGGATTCCAGCAGTGCGGCCTTGTCCCTGACGTTCTTTGATATCCTTTTATCGACGCCCTCGGAGAAGTACTCCTTGGGCAGGCCGATCTTGACGCCCTTGAGGTCGGCGTTCAGGTATTTTGTGAAATCTTCGGTCGGGAGCTCGCTGCTTGTCGAATCAAGCGGATCGTGCCCGGCTATTATTGAAAGCATCAGAGCGCAGTCATGGACGCGGTTGCCCAGTACGCCAATCTTGTCCATGCTGTTCGAGTAGTCAACCAAGCCGTATCTCGACACCCTGCCGTAGGTTGGCGTCAATCCTATCGTTCCGGTGAATGCTGCAGGTGCCGTTATGCTGCCTCCGGTCGATTCTGCTATCGCAACATGAGGGAAATCTGCCGCAGCGGTTATGCATCCTGCACCGCCGCTACTCCCCCCGCACGTCCTTTCTGCGTCAGACGGATTCTTGGGTATTGAGAGTTGAGTATTGACGGAGAAGGTTCCGAAGCCGAACTCGTCCTGTGCGGTCTTCCCGATTATGGTTGCTCCCTCGTTTTTTATCTTCTCGATGCAGGTGGCATCGAATGGGGGTATGTAGCCTTCGAGTATCTTTGAGCCTGCAGTAGTTTGAAGGCCTTTGGTGCAGATGTTGTCCTTGACCGAGACCGCAAGGCCGTAGAGCCTGCCCTTTGTCCTTGATGCCTCTGCCTTTTCGTTTATTGTTATGAATGGTGAATATTTCTTCTGTATTTCCTTCGATTTGGCTACCGCTTCCTTTATCGAGTCGGCTGCCGAAATGCTGCCTTCCCTTGCACCCCTCAAATACTCTTCAACGGAGAGTCTTTTTGCTGACACTTAAACTATCCTTGGTCCCTTGAAATAGCCGTTTTCCTTGTGCTTCGAGTTGCCGAGCGGCTCCCAGTCGGTCTTCTTGGCCACGTCCTCGCGCCACACGTTCTCGACCGTTACCGAATGGAACGCGGGGCTTTCCTTCGATTCTATGCCGTCTATCTGCTTGAATGCTTCCAGAACGTCAGAAAGCTGCTTTGCGTACATATCCTTCTCCTTTTCGGTGAGTGTCAGCCTTGCGACTGCGCATATGCGGTCCATGAGTTTTTTGTCTATCTTCCAGTAATCGGCCATTTGAACAATATTATTAAGGCAAGGATGTTTTTAAACATTATTATCAAATCTAATAGGAGATGGTCGAATGATAAGGACTCATTATGTTAAAGAGGTTACCAGCGCGCTTGACGGGAAGACCGTCACCGTTGCAGGCTGGGTTCATGAGGTCAGGGACACAGCAAAGATCAAGTTTCTAATACTCCGGGACACCACCGGCACTCTGCAGGTCATAGGCAAGAAAGGGGTCACGAGCGAGGCGGTGATGAAGGCCATGGACCTGCCAAAGGAGAGCGTTGTCAGGATCACAGGCACCGTGAAGGCGAGCGGCGAGGCAAAAGCGGGCTTCGAGATCCTGCCGGACGAGGTCGAGGACCTCAATCCATTGTCGATAAACATACCGTTCGAAGTCACCGGCAAGGTGCCGGTAGATCTCGATGTCAGGCTGAACTACAGGTACATAGATTTGCGGAGAGCCGAACCGACTGCGATATTCAGGATAGAATCGACGGTATTGAACGCCTTCAAGAGTGCGGTGTCCGGCATGGGATTTGAGGAGATTCGCACGCCGAGCATGATTGCGGAGGCGAGCGAAGGGGGCAGCGACCTCTTCCCGATAGCTTATTTCGAGAAGGCAGCCTATCTGGCACAGTCGCCGCAGCTCTACAAGCAGTTGGCCATAGTCGGAGGCATGGACAAGGTATTCATGATAACGCCGGCGTTCAGGGCGGAGAAGTCCAACACGGTCTACCATCTGACGGAGTGCACGCAGATGGATGTCGAGATGGCCTTCGTGTCCGGCGCGGATGACGCGATCAAAGTGCTTTCCGAGACCGTTCTTTCGATAATAAGGAGCGTCAAGGAGAACAACAAGAAAGAACTTGAGCTTTTGAAGGCGGATTTGAGGGTTCCGGAGGTCAAGACCGTAACGTATTCAGAGGCGGTAGAAAAGCTGAAAACGAAGGGGTTTGAGATAGAGTTCGGGCATGACATCTCAAGAGGGCATGAAACTGCATTGCAGAAGATCTATGGCGATGCGGTTGTCGTGAAGGACTTCCCTGCTTCGTTGAGAGCGTTCTATTCCATGCCGAAGGATGACAATCCGGAATTGACGAACAGCTTCGATTTCATTTACAAGGGCCTTGAGATAACGAGCGGTGCGCAGCGTATACACAAGCCCGAGTTGCTCATAAAGTCATTGGAGAAGAAGGGACTTAATCCGAAACACTTCGACTTCTACATAAACGCCTTCAGGTGCGGCGCGCCGCCGCACGCCGGCTGGAGCATAGGCCTGGAAAGGATGACCATGCAGATAACCGGGGCGCAGAACATACGCGAATGCTCGCTGTTCCCAAGGGACAGGAAGAGGCTGACGCCTTGATCGGATTATATCAGGATTATGTAGAACGCGATTGCAGCTATGGCACCGACCAATCCGCAAACGAGGTTTGAGGTTGATTTGTTCCCCGTGCCCTTCTCCTCATAATAGCCGAGCATGGAATCGACGACGTTGCCAACGAACCCAGCTATTGTTATGCTTATTATCGCGTAGAGCAGGTTGAATGGGTAGGTGTTTCCGAGCGTGCCCAGTGGGGAAGCCACGATCATTATCGTAAATGCGATCAATAACGCCCCGATAAGGCCGACGGCCAATCCCAGTACGGTGACTCCGCCGGAAACGCCGCGCTTTACCTTCCTTGAGGTGAATATCAGTCTCGGCATGCCGCCGAAGATGCCCAGCTCGCTGGCGAATTTGTCCGCAGTCGCTGCTGCGACGCTTCCGGCGAAGCCGATGACCATCAGCATGGCTATGGTGGGATGATCATACTTCGTGGCCCAGAAGAACAATGACGCCATCACCAAGGGCACGAGGCCGTTGGCCAGCACGTTCGATACTCCCCTGTACTTCTGGAAGGTGCCGATTCTCTTCTTGTAATTGGCTCCGGCCATGGTGACTATCGCAGCCAAAACAAGGAAGAAAACCATGTCAAGGACGAAGAAATAGCCCAAGTCAAGCCCGATCTCAAAAAACGCTATGCCCAGCACTAAAGTAAGCAGCGCGCCCTTGAAATTTAACGTCAGAAAAGTCATTTGAACATTCCATTTTTGTGGTATTATTCCGTAATTAACAAAGGTTTTTAAGCCTATATTTTGTAATGTAAATCACGGGTTCTCTACTGTAGGAAGGTCGTGAAGAACTGGTCGCCTTGCCAGCGTGGTTCGCCGCGCTGGCACTATTTCTTCTTTATCGTTAACGCGTTATTCCTGTATTTCCAAGGCTTAAATACTTATTCGTTCATTTTATATCGTGTTTCCATGGCAAAAGAGAAGGATGTAGAGGTTCTAGAGGACCTGCCTGGAATAGGCCCGACCACAGCAGAGAAGCTCAAGGCTGCGGGCATAGACACTTTGGACAAGATAGCAACGATGTCGCCACACGAATTGAGCGAACTCAGCGGCATAAATGTCGAAAAGGCCACGGAGGCGATAAAAGCAGCTAACGATGCAGTAACGCTAAATTATCAGACAGGAACCCAGGTTTCGGAGAAGAGGAAGGAACTGGGCAAGATAAGCACCAATTGCAAGGATTTGGACGAACTCATAGGTGGCGGCATAGAAACGGGTGCAATAACCGAGACCTATGGACGGTTTGCAAGCGGAAAGTCGCAATTAGGCTTCCAGCTTGCCGTTGATGCCCAACTGCCGAAGGACAAGGGCGGTCTTGAGGGTGGCGTGCTGTTCATAGACACGGAAGGCACGTTCAGGCCGGAGCGAATAGAGAGCATAGCAAAGGCCAAGGGGCTTGACCCAGAGAAGGCGCTTGAGGGCATAATGGTCATCAGGGCGCTTACGACCGACGAGCAGGTGCTGGCGGTCAAGAGGGCGGACAAGCTGATAGTGGAGAAGAACATCAAGCTGGTCATTGTTGACTCGCTTATGAGCCTTTTCAGGTCCGAGTACATAGGCAGGGGAGCGCTTGGAGAGAGGCAGCAGAAGCTAAACCAACACATACACGCGCTCCAGATGCTTGCGGACAAGCACGATCTGGCGGTTTACATAACGAACCAGGTCATGGACAACCCAGGAATGCTTTTTGGCGATCCTACAACGCCGATAGGAGA